>QIGV01000200.1 GCA_003230085.1 Gammaproteobacteria bacterium | reverse complement strand
TGTGATGGTTGGTGGCGACGTATACCAAGGAACCGGCGTGATCACCGGCGACATCGAAAACTCGTCAGAAAGCGCATCCGCATCGCTTGAACTAATGGGCGGGCGACTTGTATTGCAATAGTAGTATGGAGATTTTTTGTCATGAGGCATCACACCAAGAAAACTTTTAGAGTAGACAGTAGACGCGACAAGGAACTCATGCTACAATTGGGTTTCTTGTATTTGCTTTTGGATCAGTGGAGTCCTGTTGTTTTGTCTAAGCATGCGTCGTTTGATGCGGCTGTAAATAGTCAGCAGGATGGCATGAGTATTTTTTGCTTAAAATCTAATTTATTTGTCAACTTTTAGAGGTTTATAAAATGGCTATTGCGTCAATCGAAGTGCTTGAATCTGAGTTCGAACGTTTTTTAGATGCTATGGGCATCGCTGGAGAGGATTTTCTGAAAGGTGACACTTTGGATGAGTTTCTTTCCATCAAAGAAAGTATACTGCATCCCATGAGTAATGGTCGATTGACCATTAATCAGAGCGGAGAACCATGCCTTGTTGTGAGAGCGGGTACAGAAGATGAGGAAACTCTGACGTTTGCGGAAACAGATGGCGCATCACTGATGAGCCGAAAAAAAGGCAACAAAAACGTTGACGAAGTAACCATTGCTTATGGCTTAGCTGCATCGATGACCGGTAAAAATATATCGTTTTTTGCAAACCTACAAATGCGTGACGTGAAGGTGTGTCTTAATCTGGTAAAGCTTTTTTTGGCGTAACGGATTGCCTACTGGTTGTCAATGGAATTGATGAGCCAATAGGGGATAATCTATTTTTTGATGTGTACTCGGCCATGATGGTTCAGGTTTATATGGATTTTGCAAGCCTTCCATCACCACGAGACATATCTTGCAGTGAGATTAGGTGGTTTTATAATTCGCTTCGAGAAGGGCTGAAGAGCAAAGGTCCACAGGGTTAATTAATGGCGACAAAATTTTCTATTAGCGCAATTTTTAATGGCATTGATAAAATATCAGGGCCGGTAAAGGGCATCAGGAAATCCATCAGGGGTATGGTGCGCAGCTCGCGCGCAGGCATTAGAAAGCTGCGCGGTTCATTTACCAAGTTGTCATCAAAAGTTTCAGCGTTTGGCTCCCAAGTATCAAGGGCGACCCTTGCTGGAACAGCTGGCATCGTCGCAATGATAGCTGTTGGATCACAATTTGAGTTGCAACTTGCGATAGCTGGAACCAAGTTCGGCGATGCTTATGCCAAAGGCACAAAGGGCGCAATTGAGCTTAGAGAGGCCGCATCACTTGTTGGCAGGACAACAGAATTTACAGCGTTAGCCGCAGCAAAGACTCTTGACGCGCTTGGTCTTAGCGGCATGTCTGCAACGCAATCTATGTCCGTTTTGGGTGGGGTGGTAGATCTGGCTACGGTGGCACAAGTTAGCCTTAGTGATGCAGCCACCATTGGCACAAAAACCCTTGGCGCGTTCAATCTGACATCAAAAGATTCGGCTATCATCCAGGCAAACTTGACCAGGGTTAGTGACGTATTGGCGGCAACGCAAAATAAGACAAACGTAACGATGGAGAGTATGTTTGACACTGTTCGGCTTGGCTCGGCTACATTCCAATCCCTGGGCGTCGAAATCGAGACATTTGCAGCGCTTTCTGGGACACTAGGCAATGCTGCAATAGACGGCACGTCTGCCGGAACAGCTCTACGCGCTATGCTTGACGGGGTAATAGATGACAAAAATGCCAAACTGTTTCAGGGTCTTGGCGTGTCGATACAAGACGCATCAGGTAATATGCTGCCTATCATAGATATTCTTGGCTCTCTTGAGTCGCAACTTAAGGGTATGGGGAACATACAGAAACAGAGAGTATTAAAAGACTTGTTTGGTACCCGTGGATCAAAGGCTGCAATAAAGCTACTTGATGCTGGAGCGGTATCTCTTCGGGGACTGCGCGACGAATTAATAGGCTCTGGTGGAGATACAGCAAAGCTTGCAAAAATTATACGTGATACAACCTCTGGTGCATTTAAGGAGCTGATATCTACGGTTAGTGATGTGGCCATATCCATGTTTGAGTCTGGCAAAGGAACAGTTGGATGGAAGGAAAGTATAGAGTCCGTGACAATGTCAATACGGAAAAATACCCCGCTAATAATCGAAAAGTTTAAATCAATTACCGCTGGTTTTGCTGAAAACAGGGCTGCTATTTTCAAGTGGACAGTTATTGCGGGGAAGGTAATAGCGGCACTATTTGTACTAAAGACCGCTATAATTGCCATAGGTATCGTCGTTACTGCATCAACCATCATTTGGTCTGCCGCAGTCAAGGTATATCAGGCTTTCGCTTTTGTATTGAAAGTACTCCCATTCATCATTGCAAAGGTTGCTGTGGCTCTCAGGTTTCTTGCTTTGGCGATTGCGTCTAATCCTATCGGTGCGGCAATAGCAGGAATATCGCTTATAGTTTTACTGCTGTGGTCTAATTGGGGCAAACTTACAGGTGCGCTTAAGGATGTTGGCGCATGGGACTTCATAGGCGAGG
>QIGV01000063.1 GCA_003230085.1 Gammaproteobacteria bacterium | reverse complement strand
GATGCAGAAAAATATTCCACAGTCATGGATGCTGCTGTAACCCCATCCTGAATTGCTTTTATGGCGACATCCATTGATTTTGATGCCTCGCCAAGTTGTAAATGCTCACTGACGCGATTGCGCTCAGCGTCTGAGCCCTCTTTCACGGCGGCTTCGTACACGTCGCTATGGTTTGCTTTTAGTGTTTTTAAGTCCAAAATATTATCCTCTAAAACTGTAAGTGAATTTATGCTGCGCCCATTATCTACCCCTATTTCAATAGCGGAATTCCTCTCGTCGTACGAGTCTATCATGCCTGATGCCATCGCTTCCTCGGGGAACACGATATCTCCTTTTCCAAATTTATCTTTAACGACATCGATCGATACACCTCTACCGCTTGCTACATCCCGAGCGTATCTAAGGTACATTGCGTCAAGCCGATCCTGTATAATGGACAGCCCCTCTGAGCTTGATGGGTCTGGGTGCTTTTTGCTAGATTCTCGGTTGGTCACGGCTATCAGCGACGGGTCATTGTATATCTGGGTGATGACACCGGTACTACCTACAACGGATGATCTATCTATTGCATGTATTGTATCACATTGGGCAGCCAAAGCATATGCCGCACTTAATGCTTTGTGAACAAAAGCTTTTATTGGTTTAACCGAATTATTTATTGCGTCAACCGCTGCAAATATCCCGAAATACTCACCACCGTTACAGTCAAATATCATGTGTATCTCTGACACGGTCTCGTTGCTGTCTGCTAATTCGATTGCGTCGATTATGGATCCGTATGACATTTCATTACTGCCGAAAAAACGCGCCATAGGGTTTATATCAGAAACCAAAACTCCTTTGACTGTTATTGTTGCAACGCCAGTACCTCTGCCAACTGACATGATGTGCTCAGTTGAGTCATTAGCATCTCTTTCTGAGACGTAGCTTTCAGGTAGAAGTCTTGCACTTATTAATCTATCGTCATTATCCTTGATATGTGCATCTACGCTATCCTTTCCCATCAACCAGTACTCGTTTACCATAAAATATCCTCTGCTACTGAATAATGCACAACAGTATTATAACACAACACAATACCATGAGCAACGTTTATTTTTTTGATCATGCTGACGGAGACAATATCTCGTCTGACAATCCGGCTTCTGCGAGTATTTTTCGCTCTTCTGCTATTCGTGCAACGTTGTCCTCAAAGCGGGAGCCGTTAAGTAGTCTTGACTCCCTTGAATTCGTGGTCCACCCCTTTTCCAAAAGCATTACACTAGCCTTAATATGTTTGCTTGGGTCTGCACTAACCTTTATTGTGCCCAACCATTCTATGTTTGTCAATGCGCGAAATGTATCTCTGCCAGAAGTGCCAGCAAGGTAAGATTCGAGCAACTCTACTGATTCAACTTTACCCGTCAAAACAAAACCTATCATAACCTCGGTCATTATTTTGCTGCAAAAATTTGCGCCGAATATCGACCAACGTTTTGATAGGTATAGCCTAAATTCCAGTATTGCTGCCTGGGACGCTGCAAACGACTTATTAAACTCTTGTCTCATTATCTCTGGCGGGCACTCAAGAGCCCATGACATTGCCGAGATTAGTGTCTTTTCAAATTCTCCAAGAGTTGACCCAACCTCATTTGTGTAAGGAACAGGGGTTTCCCCGGCTTGCAGCGTCTCAAAAACTGTTCCTGAAGCAAGTCCAGCCGTGTTAAAGTCTTGCTGCCTGGAGCTGGAATTTCCGGATAAACTTGCCGTTATAGAATCTCCCGCAAGGTTTTCGCCTCTGCGTACGGCGCTATTTGATATTGGTTTTGTTCCTGGCAATTGTTGGTCTTTCTTCATAAACAATGCGATCATAGAATTAAGTTTGAATGATGTCGTTGTTGCTCTCCTCGCCTCTTGCAGTTGATCCAAAGACACCATTATTCTAGTTAGCAAAGGTGTTCCTCTCACCTGTCCAGCCACACCAATAGAGCCCTTGACCAAAAACGACATTAAACGGCCCGAGGTTGATCCAATTGCAGCAACCCTTTTTGGGGGAGATAGAGACTCTCCGTCGCGACCTCTTACCCAAAACGCAACAGACTCACCGCGAGAATTAAATTCAACACCATCGATGATTACGTTTTTGTTGCCCGACATGTCTTCTCCTGTTGATATCGGTGATTCAACAAGCCTGCCGGGAACTACCTGTATGCTTGGCATACCACCTTCATACCTCATAATTACCAGACAGTCTCCACCAACCATAGATTCAAGCCTAACTTGCTCCTGTAGCTGTCCAAAATTAAGTCTTCGCGAGTAATCTATGCGTGATTCGTCGCTCGCGTACAAATTAAAAAAAGCCTCAAATCGCCTGGAATACGCTGCAATATCTTCTTTAGACATGATATCAGAGAGTATCTCGTAAACAGGGTATAGCTCTGGCGTCAGGCCGCTGTGTATTTCTGCCGTAAGAAGTCTATTGATCAAACCTGCGCCAAACTGGTTGCCTTTGAATAGCGCCTCAGACAGAGATACCTGATAAGCGTGCTCAAGAGTCGATACATCTTCTGGGATGTTATCAGGGAATG
>QIGV01000239.1 GCA_003230085.1 Gammaproteobacteria bacterium | reverse complement strand
CATAGCTTGATCCTAAGTATCAACACGTTAATATCAACACTTAAGAGATTACATGAACTATCCATCAAAGCAATTCTGTCGCTGTACTAGTTGCGATTTCGTTCTTTCTGCAATCATGCTTTTCTTTCTGCAATTTTCCATTTTGGCGCGGTGCGAGAACCGGCATTGTAAATAACTTCTGCACGCCTTAGATTTGTAAGGAGATTGCCAATCTTCTTAACTTTTTGGCCACTATCCAAAGCATCGCTTAGTTTGTCTTGCAGAAAGTCATCAATATCCTTTCTGGTTGCTGAACCAAATTTCGATAAATAATCTGTAATCAGCTTTTTGTAGTGCTGGTCATCCAGCGAGCGAGTGCGAATATAGTCTGCTCGACTAGCTGTTGCCTTAGCAACATTCGCAGAAACATGGAGGTTTGGTTTACGCCCCTCAATCAACTTGTCACGGCGCAGGCACTTAATGGCTTTGTCTGATATTTCCAGCTTCTTCTGTACACGGTCTAAGGCCAGAACATCTTCAAAGGGTAGACCACCTTCTCGCATCAACAACTGACTGTAAGCCGGGTCTACAACACTGCCATGAATAGTCAATCTAACAGCATATGCATCAGATACATCATAATCAGGCATCGGCAAATATCGCTCGGCTTGCTTGCTGTGCATTTGGTGAATGCCATAGCCTATGGTATCTATCATAGATAGCTCGACCATTGCCTGTACCAAAAATGGATTACGATAACGGAGTGGCGATTTTTCACCGAGAATGTAATCCTCTGGCACACCTTCAAAAAAGCCACCCTCATTCTCGAGAATGAGCTTGTCTATCTCTTCGGTAACAAGGATACGTCCATTACGTGAATAGTCTTAATGGGCAATACAATTATGTAAGGCTTCCAATACAATCTCCTGATCATATTTTGAAATCTCGTGAGGCAACAATTCATCAAGGGGCAATAACCGAAGCTGAATATTGCGAATGCGCTGGTAGAGAGAAGTCGTATTCAGCATAAACGGTAGACTGAAATGCTCGTAGGCTTGCTCTGCACCCACAAGCTTCCACGTCATTTGCGCTGGGTGTGGCGACAATAGATAGGCAGACTCAGCCTTACCAAGCAACAGAACTGCCGTGCGGGTAATTTTTCCACCCTGCGTTATCTTTGCACGATCTAGGAAAATGCTGTCTGACCACTCTGCCACCTCATCGGTGGAAATCCGGTTGGCGTGTTTTAAGGTGAACGCTTCACGCGCCTTTTGTATTGCAGACGGGTCTAAGTCATTGACCGTAGCATTGGGTATAATTTGCGCCGACCAATCCGTTGCCATGGTCTGCTGGCGTATTTCATCTTGTTTATCCAAGCCAAGGCTTGTAAGGCTCTCGCCTGCACGGGCATAGTAATGCCCCTGCCACGCAATCGGCATACCCCGTGGAGCTGGTGGAATTTGAAATAGAATGACACGCCCATTATCAGTGTCGAGTTCGTAGATATTACGAAAGCTGATACTAGGCTCAGCACTCTCAGAAATTTGATGTTTCAAACCTTGCAAGCGTTCAGGGTCGGAGTGATAGTCCGTACCAACAACACTTCTTGATTTATTGTCTACACCAAAAACGAGCCATGCGCTGTCGATACCGCGCAAATTGGCTTCATTGGACAAGGCAGAGAAATATTTATCTATTTTACTGGTGGAAAAACCGTCGCCAGCTTGCTTAAACTCAATGACTTCATTTTCCCAAGTGGAAATCAGCTTATCTAATAATATCTGTAGCTCATTTTGATCCATAATATCGCCCCTTAGATAACCTTGATGTCGGTTGCTGGCGATTTTAATTTAAAGACTTGCTCTACATTGATTTTAACGCTGTCTCCATCCTTGCCCGACCCAAAGCCATCGTCACGAAAGACAACGCGCAAAGGTTTTCTTGTCGCAAGCTCGGTGACAAATTCTTCGTTGATACCATCATCAAAGCAAGCAACCAGTGCATTGCCATCCACAAAGAACACTTCCTTGCCAGCAATCTCTTCACGGATAATAGGAAGCGATAAGTTCACGCCCCAATCGAGTAGCACTTGGAACAGCAAGTCTTCTGACGATCTTCCTTTTTTGGTATTTTCAACAAACATTTCCATATTTTTCAGTTCGGTATCATCGGGAGTGACGTGAACATCTACCATATTAGAGCTGTCAATTTTAAATACACGGAAACCTGTATCGGGATTTTCTATACCTTCTTTGTCGGCATTATCTTCTTTTATCTTTTTACCCGCACGGCGGATGCGTTCTTTGGAAATTTCAGAGATACTTTTATAACCTGCTTTAAAGGCTTCAGATTTTTCATCGGTTACTTCGGGAAGTTGTACTGAAATACATTTCAGGTTACCGTTATTTTCAGCATTCAGTTGCATAACAGAATGGGCTGTTGTTCCAGAGCCTGAGAAAAAATCCATAACGATGCCTTCATCCCTAACAATTTGGCTTTATCATTGACTCTAATAGGATTGTTGATTTCGGGAATGAAAATATTTTTCCACCAAACAACTCTTGAATTTCTGCTGTCCCTTTAGTATTCTCAAGAGTCCCTAGTTTCTACCCTGACGCCATTCGGAAAACATCCAGTCTATCAAAATCTTGTCTTTCGACAATGAATTTAGCGAAGTTATGACTGTCGGCGTTAACCATGAGAAATTCAGGGAAGCTGTGGCGCAAGGCTAAGGCGACCACTCTTTCAGAAGGCGCAAGACCAGGGCGAATGGTTCTCAACCAGGAACCAAACGAGCGCCACACGAGGTGTGGATGGCACGACGCAAGGTATTGGAGCAAGCCTTGTGAGACGATACCGGCCAGAACAAAGGTGTGGTACGCATTGATCTTGCGCTTGACAGCGTCGCGATACTCCTGCGATTTTCGATGCAGATACTGGTCACCATTGCGTCGGCGTAACGGCGTCATGCCCTTCATCCAGAAGTGATAAGAAAACGAACCGATGACGTGTACGGCCTGCTTAAAGGCGTGCTCGATTTTAAACCGTAAGCCGTAAAGGCGAATAATCTGTGTGGGCGATATTGACGTATCTGTGGACATCAGGATACAGCGCCCGCGAGTGGGGTGAATGACCACCACAAAGCGAACCAGTCGGCCCACCGGTCGCCACAGCAAATCACAAACCCGACAGTGGATGGTCACGTTATCTTCCCCATAGACCGGACTATCGATGGCCTGCCAGTGCGACGGGTCGGTGAAGAACGAATTCAATGATACCTTTTTGCCGTACTTTCTGGGTCTCCCGACTTTTTTAGGTCTGGTTGGTGCACAGGGTGTGTAGGCAACGGCGTTCGACCTGGAGCGGGTTATCAAATGCGCATTGTCCGATAAGCCCTTAACGACCTTGCCACTGGCATAGTAGGCATCGGCGACAAAATAGTAAGGCTGATCAATCGCCACAATCTGTAGCAGGTCGATCATCTTATCCAGCAGTGTGCGTCGACATCGGTTTGAGAACACCAGTCCTTCGTGAATTCGAATGGCCAACGGGACCGCAAAGACGCTGCTCCCGGCCTGAGTGAGCAGCGACACCGCCTGAAAGGAATG
>QIGV01000104.1 GCA_003230085.1 Gammaproteobacteria bacterium | reverse complement strand
ATAACGGACATTTCTGGATCACCGGGTCTGGATCACCGGGACAAGCCCGGTGATGACAACACTGATAATGTGTACTGCTTTTTGAGGAAGGCTCTAAAACTAAACCGCCCCGGCAAAGCCGGGGCGGTTCAACTATTACTTTTTACTGTATCTGGGTTTCTTAGACTTTAGTTATAAGGGCCTAATTAAGGAAGTAAGTCAGGCTGAAACCATATGTTCTAGGTGTACCTGGAAGTCTTGACTGAGCACCCGCTGGAGAATTTGGCGACACTGCGGCGCTCACCGAACGTAGATATTCTACATCAGCAGCATTGCGAATCCACCCAGCCATTTCCCATCTTTCGTTTTCGGGCACGAAGCTTACACGAAAATTCAAAAGACCCCTGGCTATTAATTCTGGAGCCCGAACACCGAGCTGCGAAAGAGTAGTTGTCGCGCTTTCCCAGCTATAATCACCCTGAAGTGTCACTTCGCCGGCACCCAAGTCAATGCCATAGATCGCATCAACACTATATTGCACCACTGGTATACCATTGACCCTTGTACCTATGGCGTCTGGATTATCTTGAAATTCGGTAATTTCAGAATCAACATATCCAACCGACATATTTATCAACAAATTCTCAACTGGAATTGCCGTAACTTCTATTTCACCACCCAGAAGATCCGCGCTAGTATTCAAGACAAACGGGGTGCCGCCAGTAGAGACAATAGCCGTTTGCAGATTATTATAATCCGTTCTGAACAGCGATAAATTAACGTTCACACGATCAGCAAAACTCGCCTTGATACCTGCCTCATAGCTTGTCACATCTTCAGGATCAAACCCTGTTTCCGCAATTGCCCGAGTTGAACTGGTGCCATTAAAGCCCCCGGCTTTGAAGCCTTCACTATAGGTGGCATATAACAATGCAACATCACCCAAGTCCTGCTCAAGACCGAATTTTAACGTTACATCATTGAATCGTCTAGTGGTCTCTGTGTCAAATATTTCATTAATAATGCCACCATTATTGGGTGGGCCGAAGAGAGCCCCGCCGAGGGGATCCATTATTGACGTTGCAATGCCGGCCGTTTTCTCTTCCTGAGTCCAACGCGCACCTGCTGTTAGGCGAGTTGTCGGTGTAATGCTATAGGTTGTTTGTCCGAAAACCGCATAAGCATTTGTATTAATTGACTGGTCAAACCTTAAGGTAGCTCTACCGGTAAAAGCACCCTGGGTTGCGAAAGGGACAACATCATCATTGAAGAAATCAACTTGCCGGGTACCGTCCTCAAAGAAAAAATACAGACCAACAGTCCAGTCCAACTTGCCACCAAGAGAAAGAGATCCTTCAGGATTAGATGTGAATCGCGCCTCTGCGCTCCCCCATGAGGATTCTTCATCATGAGCTTCATTTAACAAGCTAAGGGGGGAAAGGTCCCGGTCAGTATTCAGCATCAGTGCTGATTCCCGATAACCAAATATATAAGCAGCATCAAAGGCATCATGAGAAACATCTGCACGCACCATAGTGCCCCATGCATCAAGCCTCTCAAAACCATCATTATCCACATTGGTTTCAAAAAATTCGGTAGCGGGCTCTCCGGGAAAGGGGGTGGGGGCCTGGGGGGGAACAAAACTATTTAGAAGATCATGAATGACTGTACGGAAACCATCCTCAGGGCCAATACTGAAGAAAGTTGGGTCAGGCTCAGACCTTTCAATATCCGCCGTCATAGTAATCTCTATGTTGTCAGTGGCGACATAGAGAAGGCCGAAACGTCCGGCTATAGTATCTATACCATTACCAAGGTTGCCGGTAGCAGTATTGAGCACATAGCCATTTGAATGGAGCGATATGGCAGAGATTTTTGCAAATAATTTATCCTCAACCAACGGGCCAGAAAGATATCCTTTAAAATTACGGGTACCCAGATTTCCGACCTCAGCTGAAAATTTCCCCACAAGCTCATCGCTCGGTTTTTTTGTGATGATATTAATCGATCCCCCCGCCGTATTACGGCCATAGAGAGTTCCCTGCGGGCCACGCAATACTTCAATCCGCTCAAGATCAAAAAGAGCAGTAGCAGCAGCCCCCTGTCGCGGAAGAAAGATATCATCAATAAAGACACCAACACCGGATTCAACTGTTATGTCATCCGGTGACTGACCAACGCCACGAATATTAAATTTTGTCGTCCCTAGGGTCGAACTCTTCACATTCAGACCTGGGATAAGGTTCTGCAAGTCATTAACGTTGCGGATACCAAGCTTGTCTAATTTATCACCGGTAACAGCAGATATTGACAGCGGAACATCCTGCAGGCTTTCGCTCCGCCGTTCTGCAGTAACAACAATCTCGTCCAGAGACAGTCCATTATCTACATCTTGAGCGAGCGCATTCTGTGTAATTAACCCATGTGACACAGAAGCCATAAATATCGCTATCATAGAGCGTTTGCAAATTTTTATCTTTTTATACATTTAATTCCCCTCCGTTAGGCTTGGTTCTTTCAGTGACTAGAGCAGATTGAATTTCGTATGGATTAGACAATCTGCCTGCTCTAGGGCCTTGTTTTATCGCGCTTTTTAAACGAAAAACTGAATCCACTTTTCCT
>QIGV01000135.1 GCA_003230085.1 Gammaproteobacteria bacterium | reverse complement strand
GGATGGGCGCAGGGTAGCGCAGAAATACTTTTCAACGGAAGTTGTTGGTAGCAAGTTACTAAATATATTGGATAGACTTTGAACGTAAGCGGAGTTTTGCATTGATGGATAGATTCCACACACATGATTTTATGAAACCATTTCTTTATTTCGATGGTAAGTTGTGGCTATTTACTGATGCTGATTCACAAAACCCTAAACTAATCACAACCATTATTGGGCCTTTGCTATGAAAATTCTCGTTACCGGTGGGGCTGGGTTCATAGGTAGTCACCTGTGTGATACATTAATCAGCCAAGGTCACCAAGTCGTCTGTGTGGATGATCTTAGCCTGGGGCGTGAGGAAAACATCAAACATAACAGTAGGACGCCTGATTTTTTATTTATCAAGCTGGATATAAATAACGCGGAAGAACTGGAAAAGGTTTTTTCTGACAATCGGTTTGACTGCGTATTTCATATGGCTGCAAATTCTGATATTCAGATGGGAGCAACCTATTTAAGTGTGGATCTGGAAAAAACCTTCATGACAACATTTAATGTCCTCGAGAAAATGAAGGTACACGGAGTGAAACAGCTTGTCTTTGCCTCCAGTTCTGCCATCTATGGGGAGCTTGATACCGTGCTTTCGGAAGATGTTGGGCCTCTGTTCCCCATCTCATTCTATGGTGCCGCCAAGTTGTCTGCTGAGGCTTATATTTCTGCTGCCTGCGAAAACTTTGGCATACAGGCCTGGATTATGCGATTCCCGAATATTGTCGGGGAGCGTTCAACGCACGGTGCAATGTTCGACTTTATTAATCGCTTGACAGAAAATCCTGCGGAACTGACCATTCTGGGTGATGGCACGCAAATCAAGCCCTATCTGTATGTCGCTGATCTTGTGGACGCACTAATCTATGCGTGGAGTCATGCAACTGATCAATTGAATTTCTTCAATGTAGGAGTTGAGAGCGCAACGGACGTCACAACTATTGCTGAAATCATTGTCGAAGAGATGGGTTTGAAGGATGTAAGCCTAAAATATACGGGGGGTGACAGAGGTTGGGTTGGAGACGTTCCTCACTTCCGGTATGACTTGAGCAAGATTCATAAACTTGGCTGGAAAGCAAAGCGTAGTTCAGATGAAGCGATGCGACTGGCAGTATGTGCCGAACTGGCAAAGAGATCGGTGAATTGAAAGCAGTTATTCTCGCCGGTGGGAAAGGCACGCGTCTGGCGGCGCACACACAAAACATACCAAAACCAATGGTCAAAATCGGGGGCAGGCCAATTCTGGAACATCAGGTTCGGTTGCTCAAGCGCTATGGTATCCAGGATATTATCCTTATTACCGGACACCTGTCGCCGGTAATTGAAGAATACTTTGGCGATGGGCGTCGTTTTGGTGTCAATATCACTTACTTTTGTGAGACAACTCCTCTCGGAACCACAGGAGGAATCAAGGAAATTGAGCAATCTCTAACGGATGACTTTCTGGTTTTGTATGGGGATGTCATCCTTGACATGGATCTGGAAAAACTGGTGAAGTTCCATCAGGATAAAAATAGTGTCTGTACATTGGTTCTGCATCCAAATGATCATCCCTACGACAGCGATCTGGTTGAGATCGACATAGACTGCAGGGTCAAGGCATTTCATCCGAAGCCTCACCCACGTGATACATACTACCATAACCTTGTAAACGCGGCCGTGTACATTATGTCGCCGGTGATCATTCGCTATATTGAAAAAGGTGTAAGCGCAGATTTTGGTCGCGATCTGTTCCCGAGCCTATACGGCAAGGAACGCTTTTACGGATATAATTCCTCTGAATATATTAAGGATGTAGGTACTCCGGATCGGTTGGAATCAGTTACCAGGGATCTTGTTAGTGGGAAGATTGCGCGCTTAAACAATGAGAATGCACGCCATGCAATTTTCCTGGATCGTGACGGCGTTATAAACAAGGAAATCGGTCACTTACATCGCGCATCCGATTTTGAACTCTTGCCTGGTGTAACGGAAGCCGTTAAAAAAATCAACAAAACTGAGTATCTTGCCATACTGGTGACCAATCAACCCGTGGTGGCCCGTAATCTCTGCTCTATTGAGGAACTAGGGGATATCCATAAAAAAATGGAAACTCTTCTGGGGCTGGAAGAAGCCAAACTGGATGGTATTTACATTTGTCCCCATCACCCTGACAAGGGGTTTCCTGAAGAGAATACGGCCTATAAAATATGTTGCAGCTGCCGTAAACCCAATACGGGCATGATCGAATCAGCCATGATGGACTTTAACATTACAACATCGGGATCATATATAATAGGCGATTCCTGGAGGGATATGGAATGTGGTCATAATGCCGGGCTAAGTACGATCTTTATACGTAGCGGTGCCAGAAATGAGGGTCATAATTTTGAGCCAGACTACAGCTTTGACAATCTCCTGGAAGCGGTGGACTTTATCCTCAAGGGATCCAACTGAATATTATTGGAATGAGCGTTTGTTTACCCAGTGAAGGCTGCGCCAATATGCAGAACCTGTTATCAATGTACGAGTTATAATCAATGATAATCACAAAAACACCATTCAGAATCAGTTTCGCAGGTGGGGGTTCCGATATTGAGGCGTTCTACAGCCAACATTTGGGGGCGGTGCTGAGTGTTACGATTAACAAGTATATGTATATTTCG
>QIGV01000027.1 GCA_003230085.1 Gammaproteobacteria bacterium | reverse complement strand
GGGCCTATCCATCTTGGCCATTTGGTGGAATATCTACAGACTGACATATGGGTGCGGTTCCAGAAGATGCGTGGGCATGAATGTATCTATATATGTGCCAGTGATGCCCGCGGTACACCAATCATGCTACGTGCCCAGGCCGATGTGTCTTTTTGATTAAGTGTGAGGTAGTAGTTAGAGCCTACTCAAAAAGTATAACCAATTGATATTATTATGATAAACAGGCTATTTCAGGTATAATAGTGCACGAAAAACAAGCCAACCCCACAAAAAACCGTGTACCTATGATTCGTACTCACAGCCACAAACAACTCCCCCTTTCTGAATTTGACTGGTCCTTCCAGGTGGCCCTGGATGAAAACAACCGCTGGGTAAAGATGAGCCAATGCATCCCTTGGGATGAGCTGGCAGAAGGGTATTACCAGAGCTTATCCACAACACAGGGACGCCCGGCAAAAGATGCCCGTCTGGTGATTGGTGCGGTGATCATCAAACACAAACTCTGCCTGTCGGATGAAGAAACGGTGCAGCAGATCCAGGAGAATCCATATCTGCAGTATTTCGTCGGACTGCCGGGTTACCAGATGAAAGCGCCGTTTGGCGCCAAGCTGAGTGTCAGTCTGACGGGGGGTGGGTTGGCCTGTGTGGATCGGCTACGTTGGGACGCATTTCATGAAGGGGGTGATTTGAAAAGTCAGGTTGAGGCGTATAAGGTGCGCTACGGTGTCTACCCTGAAGCGGTACTGGGTGATCCCGTCTATGGCACACGAGATAACCGGTGTTACCTCAAAAGTCAGGGTATTCGCTTTGCCGGCAAGCCGCTTGGGCGGCCCAGAAAAGTCACCGAAGCGAACCGTGAAGAGCTGAAACGGTTGAAGGCACAGCGAAGAGAGGAATACCTGCAACGCATCCCGATAGAAGGCAAGTTTGGCCAGGGCAAACAGGGCTATGGACTCAATTATATTCCTGCCAGGCGCGCTGACACCTCAGCCGCCTGGATTAACAGTATCTTTCTGGTGATGAACCTTCTGATCCTGTTGAGGATCTTTTTTACACTGATTAAAAGGGGCGTTGCAGGATGGCTATACTCATTAATTCGAGGCGTGAAGGGGCCGTTTACTCACTGCGTCAGGAATAATCCTGCATCGACCAACTTTGTTTGCCAAATAGTAGCGTTCTGACTTACTGAGTAGGCTCTAATTAATTTAAACCTGGCAGATGTAAAAAACCAATTGATAAAGGTTAATATGAACAATCCTCCACCTAAAGTCAGCTTCACAGTTAATGTTTGTAATTCCGACGCTCCTTATCTTGAGCAGACGTTACGGCATATGATGCGTCAATTAAACTTCCCATTCTGCGAACGTATTGCAACGTATGACCCTGGAAGCCAGGTCGGTAAGTATGCCGAACGAATCCAGGGTTCTCAAAACGAAATAGAACGTATTCTTCAAACATTACTTGATGATGAGATCATTTACCGAGTTGACATTATCCCATGGACTGATGAAGAACAGGATCGTATTCTGAAAAAATATTTTGGTGATCAGGACATTGATCTAAAAGACTTTTCCGGCGCTCCGATTTACCAGTATCTTTATGCCATGGATGCCTGCAAAGGCGACTACCTTTTTCATGTTGACTCTGACATGTTATTTTATCGACAAGGTGAGAAATCATGGATATATGATGGATTGGAACTATTAATAAAAGAAAAACAGGTCATCGTCGCAACACATCAAGGCGGGCCACCACAAGCAAGAAACTGGTTTGAAGCGCTGATTGGTAAGTCATTTGAGCCTAAACCAACCTCCGACTGGCATCACGCGCTGTTTACATCAACGCGATATTTTTTAATGGATGTATCACGCTTTCATAGCTGCCTCCCCCTAACACAAGAAAAAACCGGTGAGCCTTTAGAAAACAGCTTTACACACAGCTTCACACTCGAAGGTTTCCAACGCTGGTCAATGAATGGACACACTCATTGGGCTATCCACCCCTGGAAACACGATGAAAACTATGTCCGCTATCTTGACGACTTAATTTGGGCCGTAGAAAACAATATTTACCCATTTAAACGTACAGGGTTTAAATGGGATATGCGCACAGAAGGCAAACACATTAATGAATGGCTGGCCGTGTTACGCAAGCAAGGTCGCGCACTGGATTAACATCATAAATGGCTGAACTAAATCGTCTCAGTATCGCCATTTGTACCTATAATCGCAGTGCGTCCCTGATCCAAACCCTCGATTCAATCTATCATTGCGGGTACAAAGGGAATGAAATAGTCGACATTCTTGTTGTTACTAATAATTGTAACGACGATACACTGGCTCATCTTGCTGAATTTAAACAGGCCCATCAAACCACGCAACTGGCACTGAACTTGATTTCTGAACCTCGATCAGGAAAGTCCCACGCACTAAATACGGCAATTAAACATTCCTATCATGATTTAATTTGTTTCATTGACGATGATCAAACCGTCAGGTCAGGTTTTATTCAACACCACTGCTAATGGTTATAGATATGTTGTATGAAAGTGATAACACACAGATTATGGAAACCTATGATTGGGATGTAACACTGTCTACCGCTTGTTTACTAGGGCGGCATGCTAAAAATATAGCTCAAAAGAATACAAAGACCATGATTAACAGGTTTACGAACAAAGGCTT
>QIGV01000233.1 GCA_003230085.1 Gammaproteobacteria bacterium | reverse complement strand
GATTAATGATAATTGCAGCGATCAGTTCAATTGAATGATGATGTGCAGGGTTATCAATTTCGCCGGTAAAAAAACCAAAGTTTAAGGTCAGCGCTAAAACAATAAAAAACGCAAAAAAGACTTTTTCCAAATTCATTCTGTGTTCCCTCAATAGTTCCCTCTGCAGGGCTAGTTATAGGTTAAAGCTTTATGCGGTTTGATACCAGCATAAATTGAATTTGCAAAAGTTATCATCCCGGACTTGGTCGCTCCGGGTATCCTTGTGTCAAGCGAGCTTTGCACTTCCTGCACATGATTCGGCGTCTCGTACGGGTTGGCTTCGAATGTAACTAGTCCTAGGTTTTAGTAGATCCCGGTTCGGGGCCGGGGCGAGGATTTATTGATGCCGATATTATCTGCTGAGTTAGTCACATAAAAGCGAACACGCAGAGCCAACCGCATCTTTGCAGTTGGAATCAAAGTTTCCACCAAAAGCACCACAACAAAAAGTATCAATATTACAGATCTTAGTTACACAAGGACTACAGCCATACTCCATGGGCTGGGCACTGACTTCACAAAGGCTTTGCCCACAGACTTTGGCATCTAATATACCACCCACCTCAACGGTGAAACCGGGATAGAAGGTAATGCTTGTACCTGCTCCTAGCGTGATATCGGCAGTGGATTGAGCAGTAAAAGTACCATCAACCCGAAGCTCATCACAGGCCTCATATTCTGTGGCGCCAGAATTTGAACCACTTGCCAGCCCAAGATTACAGGAAGTAGGGCAAATCTCACCACCATCGCTAATGGTCCAGCCATCAATATTTTGCAGACGCGAGCGAGCAGGAGAGCCAATGCAGTAATTCGAGATGCCGCCGTTAAAACTGAGGTTGGGCTGGTGTGTTTTTGCTTCCCAGTCAATTAAAAGTGTATCGTAGTTAAGCTTTGACAAGCCGGCGTTCAGAAACATATCGGTTCCATTCCCAAGATTAGAGATATTCCAGCCCCCAATGCTCTGGTCGAAATTACTGGCATCAGCGAACATACTCTGCATAGTGATCACCTTGCTGGTGTTCCAGTTACCTATGGGTTACTTATGACGCAAGACCGCTATGGTTAGACGGGTAATGGCGACCAGTTTGCCGGCTTCATCCTCAGTGCGGATTTCCCATACTTGTGTGCTGCGCCCCAGATGGAAGGCTGTGGCTGTCGCGAGTACTCGACCTTCACGGCGGGAGCTGATGTGATTGGTGTTGATTTCTAGACCAACGCAGTAGTGTTCAGCATCAACACAAAGATTGGCGGCACTGCTACCCACTGTTTCTGCCAACGCCACTGATGCGCCGCCATGCAGGATTCCCATAGGTTGGTGGGTGCGCTGATCAACCGGCATACTGGCAGTAAGACTGTCATCAGTAAAGGCCACGAACTGTATGCCGATATTTTCGAGCAAGGTGTTGGTGTTCATTTTATTCAGCTGCTCAAGGGTGAACTGTTGTTTCCAGATGCTCATGAAATTTTCCTGTCAGGCATGGTGTGCTTCCAAGTCTTTATTGCGTCGTGTTTTTATTCTCATCGAGAGGGCTAAGATCCGTTGAGTTTGCCATATCCACCGGGCTGATTTCTTCGAGATAAACCAGCACACCAAACTGTTCGTTATCAAACAACTCTGGTTTTAGGGGCACAATTTGGCGGGTTTTCTTGAGACTATAAATTTTGTAAACAAGGGCTTGTTCTGCGGTTTCCTCAGCTGTCATAGACGGCTGCTGTTCTAGCCCGTGGCTGAAATCATCAGCACTCCTATTGCGATATTCAAAGTCGAGATTTATATGCAGGAAGCGCCCCTGACCAAAGGATGCTTTACCATCCAGCTTATAAGTAGGTTCTATTTCGATGAGTTCGCCTAAGCCATCAGCAGAAATTATAGTGATCGGTGGTATTCCGGATCTGTGTGCTTGCGCTTCAGCGAGAATGCTTTCTCCGTGTACGCGCACAGCATTACCCTCAACACCACCGGGTGCATGGCGGGCTACGGTGCCGGCGCGAAGTTCATTCCATTGGGTATACATCAGTGGGCGGAAGCTTCGACTGCCGCGTAGTCGTTTCCAGGCGTTTTCCATGACCTCAGATTGTGAGATTTCTATTTCTGTAATGTCGGTAATACTCGGACCTAAGCTATCGGTCTCTTTTTCAGTTTCGGTCTCGGTCTCGGTCTCTGTTACGGCTTTTTCTTCTGCGTCCAAGAGCAGTTCATGCATTAGAATGGGATCTGTGTAATCCGAAATGCTATTGCTGAGTTTTGCATTGCCGTTGCCATCGAGCACTTTATAAAGAATGAGTTCGATGCGAAAAAAATCAGCCACTACATCCTCTGGCTGCTCTATCTGTGAGTTTTCTGACTGGGCAACACTTGCGCTGGAAAATAAAACGGCAAGTAAACAGAGTAGCTGTATAGCAAGTACTGAAACATTTTGGCTGGCGAGTTTGTTGGTATACATAGGCTTATTTAGTGTTCATCAGTTTGGAAAATAGTTTATGTAAAAAATCAAATCGTTGTAATGCTTCTGGTAAATCTGCAGTAACCCGTAGTTTTTCCGGGCCATCCAGTCGATAAGTTGAGGGATTCAACTGAATCAAACGGATTAGCTGTATCGGCTCAATGTTTGGCTCAGGCAGGAATTCTATCACTCCACCGCTATCGGTGAGACTGATTTTTCGAATCCCCAGCTGCTGTGCCT
>QIGV01000102.1 GCA_003230085.1 Gammaproteobacteria bacterium | reverse complement strand
GTCACTTCATCTCCGGTCTCCTCATTGACTAAATCTACTGTCGCACCGAAGATAACCTTGCCATTTGCATTAAGCTTACTGACATCAATGATTTCCGCATTACCCAGCTTCCCATTGATCTCGCCTATCCGGCCCTCAATAAAACTTTGCTGTTCCCGTGCCGCATGATATTCCGCATTTTCCTTGAGATCCCCATGTGCGCGTGCCTCTGCTATCGCTTCAATAACCCGTGGACGCTTTACCGTCTTTAGCTCCTCAAGCTCCTGCCGCAGTTTTTCTGCACCAGCGACTGTCATTGGTACTTTTGTCATGATGTCATTTCTCCATGAAGTTGCTGCAGGCTATGCACGTCATAAACCACCGTCTGTTTCAGTGCAATACAGGTCGCCTGTGCACCAGTCATAGTAGTGGTATAAGTGACCTTATGCTGCAATGCCTCCCGCCTGATCGCGTAGGAATCCGCTATGGCCTGCTTGCCTTCGGTCGTATTGATAATGAAACTGATATCATCATTTTTGATCATATCCACAATATGCGGCCTACCCTCTCCTACCTTGTTGACCTTATCACAAGGCACCCCTGCCCTTTCAAGCGCTTTCGCAGTGCCCGATGTCGCTAACATCTCAAATCCCAGTGCTACCAGATCGCGACCTACCGCAACAGCCTTGTGTTTATCGGCATCACGAACACTGATAAACGCCTTGCCGCTGCGCGGCATCACAACACCTGCGGCAAGTTGTGACTTGGCAAATGCCTCGGCAAAACTGGAGCCAATACCCATTACCTCCCCCGTTGACTTCATTTCCGGCCCGAGAATCGGGTCAACTCCAAGAAATTTGGCAAAAGGAAAGACCGACTCTTTGACTGAGAAATAGTCAGGAATTATTTCCTGGGTCGCCCCCTGCTCCTCCAGGCTGCGACCTGTCATGCACCGTGCACCAACCTTCGCCAGTGAAATACCACAAGCCTTTGATACGAAGGGCACTGTACGGGATGCTCTGGGGTTGACTTCCAATATGTATATATCATCACCTTTGACGGCAAATTGGGTATTCATCAGCCCGACGACCCCCAGCTCACGGGCCATTAGTATCACCTGTTCGCGTATCGCATCCAACACCGCAGGTTTCAGGCTGTACGGTGGTAATGAACAGGCGGAATCCCCCGAGTGCACCCCCGCCTGCTCGATATGCTCCATAATGGCGCCAATAACAACTTGATGGCCATCACTGACCGCATCTACATCAACTTCAATCGCATCATCGAGGAAATGGTCCAGCAATACGGGCGAATCATTGGAAACCTGTATCGCTTCGCGCATGTAGCGTTTAAGATCTTCTTCTTCATAAACGATTTCCATTGCACGTCCACCTAACACATACGAAGGCCTGACCACCAGAGGATAACCAACCTCTCTGGCCAGTATGACGGCCTGTTCAGCGTCTCGGGCGATACGGTTGGGGGGTTGACGCAATCCCAGCTTCACGATCATCTGCTGAAAACGCTCGCGATCCTCTGCCAGGTCAATGGCATCAGGTGTTGTGCCAATAATTGGCGCGCCTGCCGCCTCAAGGGCGCGCGCCAATTTCAAGGGCGTCTGTCCACCGTACTGGACGATAACGCCCTTTGGCGCCTCGATGGCGATGATCTCGAGAACATCCTCCAGCGTCAGAGATTCGAAATAGAGACGATCCGACGTATCATAATCAGTTGAAACTGTTTCCGGATTGCAATTGACCATGATCGTCTCATAGCCATCTTCCCGCAAGGCAAGCGCTGCATGGACGCAACAGTAATCAAATTCGATACCCTGCCCGATACGATTCGGTCCACCGCCCAGCACTATGATCTTGTCCCGTGTAGTTGGCGCAGCTTCACATTCTTCTGCATAGGTGGAATACAGATAGGCCGTTGTAGATGAAAACTCAGCCGCACAGCTGTCCACACGCTTGTAGACCGGATGAATCTTAAATGCCTGGCGTTGGGCACGCACTTCATCCTCATGAGTATTTAATAGCGTGGCCAGCCTGCGGTCAGAAAAACCTTTGCGTTTGAGATAAAATAATCGCTCCCTATCCAGATCACCGATAGATGAACCCCGTAGTGAGTCTTCCAGCTTCACCAGATTTTCGATCCTTACCAAAAACCATGGATCAATTTTGCTGAGCTCATGAATATCATCGACAGACATGCCAGCGCGCATTGCGTCTGCCACAAACCAGATTCTCTCTGGCCCTGGTGAACGCAGTTCATGATTAATAATTTCATTGAAATTTTCATCAGTTATATGAACAATCTCATCCAATCCATCAACTCCAGTCTCCAGGCCGCGCAACGCCTTTAGCAGTGATTCCTCAAAAGTGCTGCCAATGGCCATGACTTCGCCTACCGACTTCATCTGAGTGGAGAGGCGAGGTTCCGCCTGGGGAAATTTCTCGAAGGTAAAGCGCGGCACTTTAGTGACCACATAATCGATGGTGGGCTCAAAAGAGGCTGGCGTCACACCACCGGTGATTTCATTGCGTAGTTCATCCAGGGTATAGCCAACTGCAAGCTTGGCGGCAACCTTGGCGATCGGAAACCCGGTCGCCTTGGAGGCCAGTGCCGAGGAACGGGACACCCGGGGATTCATCTCGATGATCAACATGCGGCCATCTTCAGGGTTAATGGCAAACTGGACATTGGAACCGCCGGTATCCACACCGATCTTGCGCAACACGGCCAGCGAGG
>QIGV01000168.1 GCA_003230085.1 Gammaproteobacteria bacterium | reverse complement strand
CAAGCTGTTGAAACTTTAGTGAGCCGATAAAAATATTCCCCTGCCACTCTTTAAAGGCGTTCCCTGTATAAAATGCCATTCCGGCGGGGGCGATGGAGGGTGTCCAGTGATGAATCGGTTGTTCCATCTCTGGCTTGTGAGTGCCTTCGCCTATTTTAGTGCCAATGACATAGTTCTTGCCATAGGTGATGACGGGCCAGCCGTAGTTTCGCCCAGCAAATAGGAGGTTGAGTTCGTCGCCTCCCTGCGGGCCATGTTCGTGTAGCCACACCTCTCCCGTCTCTGGGTGTAGTGCCAGTCCTTGTGGATTACGATGCCCAAAAGAATAGATCGCTGCAAGTGTGTTGGTTTGGTTAACAAAGGGGTTGTCTTGGGGAATACGCCCATCATCATGCAGGCGTATCACAGAGCCTGCGTGGTCGTTCAAATCCTGTGCGCGATCACGTTCTCCACGTTCGCCGATGGTGATATATAAATAATTCTCCCGATCAAAAACCAGTCTCGAACCAAAGTGGTGGCCACTACTAGATTTTTTGTTCATTGAAAAAATGATTTGCAGGTCTATTAACTGATTTTCTTCCAGTCTGGCGCGCGCCACGGCGGTGCCGTAGTTAGAAAAGAGAATTCCTTTAGATGGTTCTGTATAAGAGAAATAGATCCAGCCGTTGTTTTGATAGTCTGGGTGTAAAACAATGTCAAGCAAGCCTCCCTGACCAATAGATCCGATGAGGGGTAAACCTAAAATAGCGTCGGGGTGGAGTTTCCCTTCTTTGACGATGCGTAAACGGCCAGGGCGTTCTGTGACTAGAATGCGGCCATCAGGAAGAAAGGCCATACCCCATGGGTGTTCAAGGCCGGAGACGATGGTTTCAATTTTGAATAAGGGTGCAGATATCGCGGGCGAAATAATAGAAGCGATCAACAAGCTATAGATCATTATACGGTTGATACCACTCATTTTTTATTTTACCACTCGTGGATTTGAATAGAGACCTTTGCTCGATATCGATTAATCATAAACTAGTATTGAATAAATGTACGGGCCTAATTGCTTTTTTTGGTTTTGGAAAAATGTGACGTATTTCATGAAAGTATTTTTGGCAAAAACTATAATTTCTGCCTGATCACATTTTGATGTGTGAATTTATATAAGCAGGACACAGCAAGGACAATTAAGAACTAAAACATGGTTCAATATTTATAACAGAGAAGGCATGATGAAAATATTTTTAATAGCGATTTTGTTTCTTGGATTTACGGCGCATGCAAATGCAGCCGCACCTGAAAAGTCTGCAGCTTTTGATATAGATAAACTTTATTTTGGTGGAGGGCTGTCAGAAAATGATTTTAATGGCCCTAACGCTACGGGTGTACAGTTCATTGTTGGCTATCCGCTTACCATCAAGCTGGGGAGAGGCTCCTTTGCGTTAGAAGGCGGTTATATGAATAGTGGTAATTTTGATCGGGCGTTTAATGTGCCTTCCTTTGGCCCTGTTGTGACAAGCCCTGGAGTTGCAGGGTTCTGGGGCACGGTTACAGGTAGCTGGAATATTGCGGACAGAACCAGCTTTATTGGTCGTTTTGGACTCGATATTGGCGATGATGATGGCTTGATGTATGGCGCTGGTCTTGGTTATGACCTGACTGAAAAACTATCTGTCCGTGGTGAATATGTACTGCGAGATAATGTTGACTCTCTGCAATTTAACCTTGTTTTTCAGTAACCACTCAGCTCACCCCTGAGCCCCGCCATTTCTGCGTTTACCCTCTTAAAGGGGCACCCGGAAAAAATGATCATTTACACTTGTCCCCGAGACAAGTGCTGGCAGTATTAGAGAGGGATACCCATAAACTCATATTTTTCGCCTTGCGGGGCATAAAAAAACTGACGAATTTCAGGGGCAATACCCAAGGGGCACCCTGTCTGAGCAGTTACCGGTAATATTGACTACTCGCTGAGTAGTTACGTTTTTCATTAGTATTTATCAGGGTGATAAATTTAGGACTCAGTATTTCCAGTCTGAGCCTGCACTATGTTTGCCCTATGAAAAATAAAAAGTTGCTCAGTAAAACTCAGCAACTTTTTAATTTGTTATGGATGAGCTAGTGTAAGAGATGATCGTCATCCTCTTCGTGTTCTGGTGCGCTTTGGCCAATCCAGACAAGGGCACCAATAATCCCTAAGAGGACAATCGGAATGGCCGCAGCCCCAAAGATGATGGATGCAAAGAGTAATCCCAGAAGTACAGCGGCTGTGGCTGCAAGTGCAAGGTTGTGTCTTTCCGCATACAAAATACGCATGCCTAGTAGGGCATCACACAAGAATCAGAATCAGTAGCAGAGGCAAGTGAAAAGAGCGGAGTAAACACTCTCATTAATTCATCCCTGCTTTTTAGCGCTATCTATGGCCCTCTTCTCGTGCAATCAAGCAGATCAATCCAACCTGCTCCCTGTATTAATTATCTACCAATAACCACAAAAACACTAGTATAATTGTGGTTTTTAGCGCTTAACTTGAAAATAGTATCGTAGTAGTTTAGTCGGTCATTGGTCGTGCCATGGATGCATTCGTTATTGCATAATTTAATTTTGAGCTTATTTATCGTCCCATGAATTTATAGCGAAGGGTTGTCAGGCGCTGGTTTAGTTAGCAACACGGCTGTATTTCATTTCGATGCCGTAGTGCCACTTCATAACGGCGGGCAGCAGCAGGGTTGTGAGCGATGCTCGACTCAATATTTATTTGGTGGGGTAAAAATAGAACAACAGCTTAGAAGGTAGTGGGGTGCTTGTGTTGCGAGTGATGATGTCGCCTGAAACTGTTGGGCTCCAGGCGTAAAATTTGTTTAGCGACGGCCCCTTCTATTTTTAGGCTCTTCAAAATTCACACGCAGTGATTTTCCGTTGAAATCTTTGCCATTAAGGCCCGCGATGGCGGCGCGTGCCTCGTGTCCTTCCATCTCAATAAATCCAAACCCTTTGCACTGACTGGTGAACACATCGCTTGCCAGTTTAATGGAGCGTACCTTGCCAAATTGGGAGAAGAGCTCAGTGACCTCCACCTCGTTGGCGGAAGAGGGCAAGTTGCCAACAAAGAGTTTTTTCATGGTGACGTCCTTTAAGTAGGTACAGGAAAATCGTAAATATGGTGGCCTGAAATAGAGGGTCAGGCGAGGTCTCAAACTATAAAGCCCTGGCTGGCTGGCAGGCAGGGCTTTATAGGTAATGCAACTACTTATTGAGGCTGAACCTGCGCAGCCTGCAGACCTTTAGGCCCGGTTTCAACCTGGTAGCTTACTGACTGCCCTTCGGTGAGGGTCTTGAAGCCATCACCAACGATCGCGCGGAAATGTACAAATACATCATCGCCGCCATCTTCTGGGCTGATAAAACCAAAACCTTTAGCTTCGTTAAACCACTTAACGGTACCATTATTCATATTTCTTAAATCCTCAAAAACTTATTAAATTACAAACGTTTACAGCGTGCAAATGACGCAATGAGGATTCAGAGAGGAGCCGAAAGGTATATCTAAGAAAGCCAGCTTGAGCCAGTGCAAGCCAAAGCACTATACCCTATTCCCATAGGAAAACCATAATTATTTGTTTCTATTAGGATAAGTTGAACGGTGCAACGTAAATGTAGCGTTAACTACGTTGACTGGCGGCACGAATGCCCTGCCAGTAGATTGCCAGTTGCTGGCGATAACTGACCGCAATGGCATCAGGATTGCCCATGTGCAGCAGCAGTGGGATGCCGTAAAAGAGCGCCACCAGCCCTAGCATGGTGGTGGGCAGATGGGTGTTGCCGGGCAGCTCCCCTTTGTTGATCGCCTGCTGTAGTGCAGGCACCAGAATCGCATCGAGGCCGCTCACCTCCATCGCTTCTAGCTGCGGGATTTGATCTTCTCTGATTAGCTTTTCGAAGGCGCGGCGTCGTTCGGCGCGGCCGATGGCTGGTGGCGCGAGTTTTTCACGCAGCCGCGCCAGACGGGCGAGCACCTCTCCCATCAGTCCCGGATGCTGCAGGAACTGTTGTGCGGCGATGGCGAACAGCGCATCGATGGCGGCAGTGCCACTGTGGCCGCCCTGGCGAATCTGCCACGTGATCTCCAGCATCCAGAACTGGATAAAGTAGTCGAGCAGATCATTCTTTTTAGCAAAGTAGTTAAAGAAGGTGGCCTCTGATATTTCCACATCATCGCAAAGGGAATTGACGGTAATCTCTTCCAGTGGCGTCGCCTCCAGGCGCTGAATGGCGGCATTAACCAGTGCTAGTTTGGTGCGAGCATATTTGCGTTCGCGCAGTGGGATCTTGCTTGTAGCACTCATTATACTCCTCCCTTAAAATTTACTTTTCCATTTATTTAAAGCCTACTCTATTTTATTCATAAGCACTAATACTATTGTATTTTATTACTGGATCAGCAAGATAGACTCTGTTTTCCACACCGGTCAAGGCCGATTCAGGTATGGAAATGGCCCTTTAATGAGGAAAATCCGAAAATTATTGTCTTGATTAATATTAATGAAGACAATAATATTTTTCTCAATCATTTATGGAACAGGTAGTTAAAGGCTGTTATTTCGGTGATGCGAAGTAACCATGATAGAATCCACGCCTCAAATTCTGCGACACTCTGATTATATAGCACCGCTGCACCAACGACACAGGTCATAGACAACATGGATAGACTCCAGCAACTGCTCAAAGAGCGCATCCTGATTCTCGATGGGGCGATGGGCACCATGATCCAGCGCCACAAGCTCGAAGAGGCGGATTACCGTGGAGAGCGCTTTGCCGCTCATCCCTCCGACCTAAAGGGTAATAATGATCTGCTAGTGCTGACGCAGCCCGATATCATTCGTGGCATCCATACCGAATATCTGCACGCCGGCGCGGACATCATCGAGACCAACACCTTCGGTGCCAACGCCACCACGCTCACCGCCTACGGCATGGCCGATCTCTGTTATGAGATGAATGTTGCTGGCACAAGGGTGGCGCG
>QIGV01000210.1 GCA_003230085.1 Gammaproteobacteria bacterium | reverse complement strand
CGCCCGCATAGCTCAGCTGGCAGAGCAGCTGATTTGTAATCAGCAGGTCACCCGTTCGATCCGGGTTGCGGGCTCCAGTTTATTTTTTCATGTTAAACCCTGTGTAAAAAAGATATAAGAAGCAGGTTTCAGGAGATTAAGTAATGGAAAAAACCCCTGCTGATGCTGTCGGGATAATCAAACAGTACTATGCCAGGTTGCCTGGCCGTTTGGCTGATACAAAAAAACAACTGGGCCGTGCTATGACACTGGCAGAAAAAGTTTTGTTTGCCCATTGGCGGGATGATGGCAACGGCTTGCCGGAAAGAGGTGTCAGCCCTGTACAACTGTGGCCTGATCGGGTTGTCATGCAGGATGCCACTGCACAGATGGCTATCCTTCAGTTTATGACAGCTGGCAAGGAGCAGGTGGCGGTACCGTCTACCGTGCATTGTGACCATTTGGTCCGTGCGAAGATCGGGGCGGAGAAAGACCTGGCTGTCGCTGAAAGCACGAACCTGGAAGTGTATGACTTTCTTGCTAGCGCAGCGGCTCGTTATGGCCTAGGTTTCTGGCAGCCGGGCTCAGGTATTATCCATCAAGTAGTGCTGGAAAACTATGCCTTCCCGGGAGGTATGATTATTGGTACAGACTCCCATACACCGAATGCAGGTGGTCTGGCTATGGTGGCCATCGGTGTCGGCGGGGCCGATGCTGTTGATGTAATGGTGGGCCTGTCCTGGCAAACCAAATGGCCGAAACTGATCGGTGTACACCTGACCGGTGAATTATCGGGCTGGACCAGTGGCAAGGATGTCATATTAAAACTTGCCGGTTTACTGACTACGGCAGGCGGCACGGGTAAGATTATAGAGTATTTTGGCTCAGGTACAGCGTCACTCAGTTGCACAGCCAAAGCCACTGTGACGAATATGGGTGCTGAGATCGGGGCAACCACTTCCATCTTTCCGTTCGATAGCCGCATGGCAGACTATCTTCGCGCGACAGACAGGGAGGAGATTGCGGTGGCGGCTGAGGCCGTGGCAGAACATCTGCTTGCTGATCCCGAAGTGTTTGCAAACCCTGAGGACTATTACGATGAGATTGTTGAAATCGATCTCAGCAGGCTGGAACCGCACATCGTTGGTCCACATAGCCCGGATATCGCACGTCCGGCTTCCCAAATGGCTCAGGATGTCGTCGAAAGGGGGTATCCGGATAAGCTGTCCGTCACGCTGATCGGCAGTTGTACCAATTCATCCTATGAAGATATTGGTCGTGCCGCATCGATTGCGCGACAGGCCGATGCAGCGGGTCTGAAAGCAAAGATGCCCTTCCTGGTGACCCCTGGCTCAGAGCGGGTACGGGAAACTATCGAGCGTGATGGCCTGCTGGCGGATCTTGAAGCGATTGGTGCAACCGTACTGGCCAATGCCTGCGGACCCTGTATTGGTCAGTGGGAGCGTACTGATTCGGTCAAAGATATGCCAAACTCAATAATGACCTCGTACAACCGTAATTTCAGGGCACGCAACGACGGGAGTCCAAGCACAAATTCGTTCATTGCCAGCCCTGAAGTGGTGACTGCTTATGCCCTGGCAGGCAGTTTGTCTGCTGACCCGGTTCACAATGGACTGTTTTCTGATTCGGGCGAAAAAATTACGCTGCAGGCTCCTTCAGCACCGGAATTGCCGGCAAACGGTTTTGAAGGGGGGGGTGTTGGTTATCAACCGCCACCTGATTCCAGCGTGGGTATCGAGGTGAGGGTTGATCTCAACAGTGACCGTCTGGCACTGCTGGAGCCTTTCGAATCTGTCGACAAGATAGCGGCGTATCAAGATCTACCGGTATTGCTGAAGGCACAGGGGAAATGTACCACCGACCAGATTTCTCCTGCCGGTAAATGGCTGAAATACCGCGGTCATCTGGATAATATCAGTGACAATATGTTCAGCGGCGTGGATAACAGTTTTTCGGAAGCCCCGGGCACAGGATGCAATGTCTTTACCGGTGCCTGTGGCGATACGCTTTCTGTCATTGCACGCGATTACAAAAGTAGAGGCCAGGGCTGGGTATCTGTCGGTGACAGTAACTATGGCGAAGGCAGTTCTCGCGAGCATGCGGCCATGTCGCCACGCTATTTAGGGTGCCGTGTGGTGTTGGTACGCAGCTTCGCCCGTATCCACGAGGCCAATCTGAAAAAACAGGGTATATTGCCACTGACTTTTGTTGATCCCGCTGATTATGACCACATCCTGATGGATGACCGTCTGTCCTTTATGGGGCTGGACAAGATTGAGCCGGGCAAACCCGTGCGAGTAAAAATTCAGCACGCGGATGGCAGTGAAGAGGATATTGTCACTCAGCACTCGATGAATAAAGAACAAATTAGCTGGTTTAATGCGGGGTCTGCCCTGAATGTGATTCGTGGCGAGCAGGTGGCTGCCGATTAATATACCGTGGGAGCGACGCTCCTACGATTTAATATTTATCCTGAAAAACCTGCCCAATCCTCTATTTATGGTTGACACGAACGAGTAGTTCAAAGAAAATGCGCCGTTGACTATTTTCGGAGGGGTTCCCGAGCGGCCAAAGGGGGCAGACTGTAAATCTGCTGGCTCCGCCTTCGGAGGTTCGAATCCTCCCCCCTCCACCATTGGGTATAACGGCAGTTTTTATTGGTCGAAATTGAGCAGGCGGGTGTTGTATAAAGGCTATTACCTCAGCCTTCCAAGCTGATGATGTGGGTTCGATTCCCATCACCCGCTCCATTATCAGA
>QIGV01000171.1 GCA_003230085.1 Gammaproteobacteria bacterium | reverse complement strand
CATCTGGACCGCTACGGCAAAAGATATCCTGGAAAAAGTCGTGCGTGCCAATCGGCACTTAAGTTCCAAACAGAATGCAACACTACACTAGATATATGGCTTGTGCCAAAATCTGATTGTCAAAAAGAAAATCATCAGAGTTGTTTTTGTAAGGAATACATTCGAGGGTCTCACGACTAAAAGCGCGATATCCGGTATGGTATTCAGAGAGCTTTCTGTTTAGAAGTAGGTTTTCTATAGCTGTGAGCGACCGATTCGCAACGTATTTATAAAGTGGCATACCACCACTCAAAGCCCCACGTCCTAGGACTCGAGAACCAAGTACTACATCGTATCCTCCAATCGCAATCATAGATGCCATGGCTGGTATCAAGAGTGGACTATATTGGTAGTCTGGATGCAGCATAACGACAACATCTGCCCGAATCCGCAAGGCTTGTGTAAAACATGTCTTCTGGTTAGCTCCATATCCACGGTTCGAATAATGACGAAATGTCGCGAGCCCGAGAGATTCTGCAACTTCCACAGTATCATCATCGCTTTGATCGTCGACTAGGATGATCTCATCTACAACATCCCGAGGGATTTCTCTAACCGTTCTAATAAGCGTTTTTGCTGCGTTAAAAGCAGGCATTATGACCACAATTTTCTTATTATGGATCAAATGGGGCTCCTGAACAGCTACGCAAATGTTTCGAGAGAAAGTACGTACCAAAACTCTACACCATTATTGTATTCAAGGTCTATCAGGATCTCTAACTGACCCAGAATATAATTTGAGGCACTTTTAGTGAGTAACTCATCACCAAATAAATTTTAAGACCAATCAAGTTTCAGCGCCAAGCAAAATACGAGCCATCAATGATGATGATGCATCATAAAAGGTTCATGAAATCCCTTATGAGCGCAGCAAACAAGTCTCATCTTGGAGTTTGGACTGTTCATACTGAGTGTGGTGATTGACGAGGGCTGCCACTTCAGTCGGTCGGCTAAAAAGGCAACTGATAAAACACGTAGTGTGATTCAATGCCTAAAGGTATGACTTTGAGCGGAGTCTGGTTGAAACGCTTAATAGCGAGCTCTTTTGGAACCAAAAAATATAGTAAATCCTTGTCTATGTATTGAGCATAGTCATGTTCAGTTTGAAACTCTTGCACAAAGACACTAAATTCGTTTGCTTCCAACATTTTCCCAACTATAGGAAGATCTGTTACTAAAACCGGTCTAAGTTCACTGTCGCTCAATTCTCTTATTAATTTATTAGCTGCCAACAAAGGAAGAATGCGGGTTTGAAATTCTTCCACTTGAAAATCAGTTCTGATCGCTTGGCTGAAATATACACTGACAAAAAATATAATCACAAGAATGCTAGTCAGATACTTCAACTCAAATTTTTTGCACCAAACTTCCACTATAGGTTTCAAATTCATGCCAATGAATAACGGAATTAGAAAAAAGAAATTATTCGCGTATCTAAAAGTTTCAAAATCAGTCATCTCCATTGATAAAACGAAATACCTGCTTCGATAATGGAGACTGTAAATTGCTAGATAGCCTAAAAAAACACCTAAAACTGCCAGGCTTTCTGGCTTTGGTAAAGATCGGTTGCGAATTAAAAAAATTACTAGCAAGGAAAGAATCCAAAATGCTACTCCATATAACTGAGGCTTAAAGAATGCCGCAACATACGTTGGAAGTTGTACTAATAAGTAGCTGAAACTAAACGTAGAAGCTTGAATCGACGAGGCTTCCAAAAACTCTGTGGAGAACGGTTTTACAAAGACAAAATACAGACTTAGAGCTACGCCCAATACTGATATCCACCAATAGCCTCTATGCTTAACCAGCCTGTAACCAATAAAGGGCAATACTGACAGCAAGACCATGTTTTCCCTTTTGATGAGCAAAACCAACAGAAGGGAGGCAATCAGGAATATAGTATCTAGATGACACAGCTTTTCACTCTTCCAAAAACGAATAGCGAAATACATGAATATTGCTATCATCAACGAGGAATAAGTCTCTGCCAGACCGCTAGTCTGAAATAGATTGATCACAGGACTAGTTGCTAGGATAAGAATGCTAATCAAGGCACCGTATCTATCATTTGACGCGAGGTAAACAGTCAAATACAGCATTAGGAATAGCAACCCAGAAAACAAAAGGTTCAACTCAATAGTTCTGAATCTGCTATAACCGAAAGCCTTATTGCCTACCCAAACAAGAGCTGAAAAGGAAGTAAAATGCCCCGTGTAGGACCTTAGTTGGTTTTCCTTTTTTTCAAAATTATATTCAGCTATTTGAATCCTAAAAGGATCTGCCTCTGATATGTGTTCAGCTAGAGATTTAGAGTCCGCCTGGAATACAAAAGCATCCTCGTATTCTGTTCCATAATATGGACTGGATAGCGCAGCAAATTTTGGAATAAATGCGATCCCCAGAATACCGATAATAACCAGACCGCGAGGCAAGTATTTACCAACATGATAAATAAGACCTGACAACACAATAAGAAACAATGCTGTTGGGATCAGATAATCGTAAGGCATAAAAGTATTAGGGCTTTAGTCATAGACTCAATTGATCCGTGTGTGAGCAGGTTAGCTGTAAGCGCCAAGTGAACGCGGGTCTTGCTTAACCGGCGTTGATCTGATCTTTTTTCAGATCCCCCGGCAGCAATGCATGCTTCGATAGCTTCAACAGTACCTGCCTTTGGCAGTTCAGTAAACACATGACGCAGATAAGCGTACGGTTCCAGGCCATTGATCTTGGCGGTCTCAATCAGTGAATAGAGGTTGGCGCTGGCCTTTACGCCCTTGACCGAGGTAGAGAATAACCAGTTGCGTCGGCCTATAACAAAGGGTCGGATCGCATTCTCCGCAAGGTTATTATCGATCTCCAGACGACCATCATCCAGATAGCGGATCAGTTTGTCCCATTCGTTGTGCAGGTAGTTCAGCGCCTGACCAGTGGCACTTGATGGCGGTATTTGCGGCAATGTTTTTTCCAGCCATTTGCGTATCTCATCCAGGATTGGCCGGGAACGTTTCTGCCGCCAGGCGTAACGGTCTGGTGCATCCATCTTCAGCGTTCTCGCCTGCCGTTCGACCCGGTACAACTTTCGGATCAAGGCCAGTCCCCGATGGGCTTCGCCACGTTTCTTAGATTTGCCCTGCGCTTTGATGGCATCAGTAAACTTGCGACGTGCATGTGCCATACAACCAAGACGCGTCAGGCCATTGGCCGCCACCACCGCGTTGTACCCCGCGTACGCGTCAGTCTGCAGATAACCTTTAAAGTCTCCCAGCAAGCGTTTGGGTACTTCGGCACTACGTCCCGGATCATAGTCATACAGCACCACCGGCTTATCGGGTGAGCCACCACGTTGCAACCAGATATAAGATTTTGATTGCGCCTGTTTGTCGGGTTCTTTGAGTACCTGCACCGTGGTCTCATCCATCTGGATAATGTCGTATTCCAGTAGCTGGTCCCGCAGCAGGTTGATCAGGGGCTGGATCAATATACCCACCTGGATCATCCAGTTCGCCAGCGTTACACGGGGAATATCAACACCGATACGTCGCAGGATGGTTTCCTGTCGGTACAGTGGTAAAGCATCCTGGTATTTGGATACTGCAATATGGGCCAGTAAACCAGGTGATGCCATACTCTTGGGGATCGGCTGCTGTGGTAAGCCTGCGGTTTTAATGCACTGGCCACACTTGCAGGCATACTGTTTGCGGATGTGACGGATCACCTGAATCTTGGCCGGGATGATATCCAGCTGTTCAGAGGTTACTGCACCGATCTCGGGCACCGATCTCGGCCAGAGTGGCACCGTCGTGCGGACAGATACGTTCCTCGGCACTCAGCTCATGAACAACCTCCACTCGTGGCAGGGTATCGGGAAGTTTCTTACGCCCGCCTTTCTTACGTGTGTGTGCCGGTACGATGACTTCGTCATCTTCCAACTCGATCTCGGTGTCAAGCTCGGCTTCATCGAACAGAAGGTACTGATCCGGAGATATCTTCTCACTGCTGGCGGCATAGCGCCTGGCGATGGCCAGGTTCAGTTGTTCCTGGAGGGTGAGAACCTGGGCTTCAAGATGTTTGTTCTTTTGGACAACCGTTTGCTTGTCAGCCTGTAGTTGCTCGTTACGAGCAAGCAATTGCTGTTTTTGGGTCGTGGCTTCATCGAGTTTTATAGCCTGGTCAGCCAGCAAAGACTTGAGTAAATCAACGTCATCCGGTAACTGATGTGAGACCTTTTCCATGTCTCACATTATACCATGACAAGGGTAAAAACACCTTATAAAACACTATGATAGTGCAATCTTTCATGGGCTTGCATGCGCAGGATATCATGCCCATCGAGCAGCCAGTTTAACTGCTGTCCGGTTAGTGTTATGACCTCATCCAGTGCTTTGCGGGGCCACTTGAACCTGGCCTTTTCCAGGCTCTTTTGCCACAGGCAAAATCCATTGCGTTCCCAGTAAAGCACTTTTACCTTGTCACGCTTGCGGTTGCAAAAAACAAATAAATGTTCGCAGAACGGATCCAGTGCCAGCGCACCTTCGACCAGTACACTCAGCGATTTAATGCCCTTCCTGAAATCGACGACATCCCGGCACACGTAAACCAGCGGCAGATCATT
>QIGV01000045.1 GCA_003230085.1 Gammaproteobacteria bacterium | reverse complement strand
CCACCTAATGTCATCATCTTCACCGGACGCGCGTTCTCCTTTAGCTCCGGCTTAGGTGGCTTGCCACAAGCTGACAACATTAGGAATGAGACAGCAATTATAAAAAAACTGATGTGTAGGAGACTCAGGCGCATTATTTTCATTTAATTCTTCCGTAGGGGAAATAATTAGTCGTTGTTGGCATTATCGTTTTTCGATGTAATGCATAAAAGTAACTTAATCAATTTTAGCTCTTATACTGGTTCTTCAGTTTGTGCTTTTCCTTTACCAAAGCTGCAACCAGGGCGCTGTGAATCGGGTTAAATTGTATAGTTTTTCCCACCATGACAGTTCACGTGGATGAGCCAGCAAGTTACTCCAATATGTACGTTCTTCCATTTCGTTTCGGTTCTCGTCGGATATAAATGCCTGGCCATCGCGAATTTCCCAACCGCCTCCCATTGCTTTATACATAGCGATCAGGTTCAACGCAATATCACCGCGTGTGGTAGCCCACAGATCCTGTTGTGTAACCAGGACCCGCTCAGAATCGACGACTCGCTGAAAGCTCACAGTACCTTCCCGGTACTGAATGTTGGAGATCTCAACAGACCGCCCGGCAGCTTTTGCACCGACATTACGTAAATTGCTCTCCTCTTTTGACTGCACAAAAGCCACCCTGGCATCCTCGACCTCCTGGTAAGCGGTAAGAACGGTATTGCGGTAGTTCACCAGGCTTTGCTGAAACAGCGCATCCTGAACCCGGACATTATTCCAGATGCGACCATAGTTAAGGATATTCCAGCGAACTGAAGGCCCGGCTGTAACAAACATGCTATCAGTATCGATCAGATCACTAAAATTACTGGCTGCAAAGTCGCTGGTTTGTAAACCAATGGAACCGGTCAGTGATAATCTAGGAAACAAATCCGTCTTCGCGACACCAATCAGGGCGCTTTGTGAGGCGGCTGAAAATTCAGCCTGGCGAATATCGGGCCGGCGCCTGAGTAAGTTGGCAGGGATACCTGTTGAGATTACATCTGGTGCTTTTGGTATCGGTCTGGCGTCTCCTAGTATTTCAGTCAGATCAGTCGGGGGCATACCAAGAAGAATGCTCATGCTGTTTTTGGCCTGGCGTATTGAGCGTAACTGAATAGGTACCAGTGCCCGGGTATTGGCCAGGTTATAAGTTGCTTGCTGAAAATCAAGTTCGCTGGTTGCCCCGTTATCAAACCGAACCTTGGCGATTCGTAGACTTTCCTCCTGCAAGATAATGTTATCTCGTGCCAGAGCAATACGTTCCTCAGCCGTACGTAGGATGACATAGACCCGGGCGACTTCGGCAGTCAGACTGACCAGAGCATTGTCATAGTCAGCTTCACTAGAGGCAAGGTTGGCCTCAGCAGCTTCGATCCCCCGACGAAAGCGCCCCCAGAAATCGAGCTCCCAGGCAGCATCAATACCAATCTCACCAACACGAAAATTACTATCAGGGGCTTCTCCGAAGGGACGGTTTTTACTCAGTATTTGCTGGTTAAAGGAACCTTGCGCCTGCTGTGTCTGCGGAAAAAAACCACCAACGGCAATACCTAGCTGTGCGCGTGCTTCAATAATCCTCAAACCGGCGACCTGCAAAGGAAGATTCTGTCGATATGCCTTTTGGATCAACGTATTTAGTACAGGGTCATTAAAGAGTTTCCACCATTCGGCCTGCTTGCGGGTTTCCTCTGACAGGCTGGAATCTTCTGTCTGCCAACTTGTCGCTATCGGAGCTTTCGGTTTTGTAAAATCCGGACCAAGTGTTATGCATCCGGACATCACTACTAATGGAAGAATGCAGATACAAAGTCGCCATCTTTGAACTGGCATAGTCATTTAACAATGAATACCAAAAAGACTTGAATAGATTTTTTCATAAAATTCTTTTTTTTCGTAGGTAATCTCAAAAATAATTTACAGCATATTATATGTGTGCTCAACATATTATTCTATTCAGTTGAACGTCTGCTTTGTGCCGGAAGCGAACATTCACAAAACACAAGGACAAAGCGTATAATTTACTAGCAGTCTGCTAACCAGGATCCGGATAGAGTAATACAATACATAGATAAAGCTTAATGAAAATAACTTTGCTTGCTTGATCTTCACTATAACACTGGCAGAGACAGTATTAGCTGGTAACGAGAATCCCACAAGAAGTATAGATGGTATATCCCTGATTATGGGACTCATCAGGATGATATATTGACTATCATTCGACTCCCCCTTATGCTCATAAAGTAAGCCGGATGTGTCCACAATAGCGGAAAAGTTTAAAACTCCGATGTCTGGTACTCTCCGGGTATCAATAAAAATCAAACTAACTAGTGAGAGGTTTTGGAAATGATGAACAGATACTTGATTATCCTTACGGGCAGTATCGTCGCACTGCTGCTGGCGGGCTGTGGGTCGGCTCCGAAAAGAGTACTCTCCCACCAGGCAGCACAATACGCCTCGCTGCCGAATGGCCACGACCCGCTGAATCCAAGTCAGCTATCGCCTCTGTACGCTAAGATTATGGCAAAACCCGGCCAAAATGTTGTTCGGCTACTGGAACTCAAAAGAGGACACGCGCTTAATATTCTTTCAATATCCGGCGGCGGTCAGAACGGCGCTTTCGGTGCCGGCTTCCTCAATGGTTGGCGCGAAAGTGGCAAGCGGCCCGAGTTTGATGCTGTCGGCGGTGTCAGTACCGGCGCATTGCTTGCTACCCACGCCCTGCTTGGCACCCCGGCCGACGATGCAACTCTCGAGGA
>QIGV01000156.1 GCA_003230085.1 Gammaproteobacteria bacterium | reverse complement strand
ATGCGGTGGGCCTGGATGAGCTGATCGCCGACTCACAAGATGATTATGTGGCCAAGGCGGTGGCCCTTGCCAATGACCGACAGCGACTCAGTCTGATGCGTGACTCACTGCGTGAACGCTTGGCCACCTCTCCTTTGTGTGATGCCAAAAACCTCGCCCATCACCTCGAGTCCGCCTATCAGGATATGTGGCAACAATATCTTGCTGCAAAAGCTTAATGCACAAAAAAAACACAGCATTGTGAACATCCCAAAAATTATCCAACAAGCCATTCAATACCATGAAGCTGGAAATCTACAGCAGGCGGAAACACTCTACCGAAAAATCCTGGCTAAACATCCTGACCACCCTAATACCTTATATCTACTCGGCACTCTTGCGCATCAAGTGGGACATCATCAATCCGCTATTAAGCTCATTAAAAAAGCTATTATTATTAATAGTGATGACCCAAATTTCTACTATAATCTCGGACTGGTGTATGTTGCGCTTAATAGACCCCATGACGCCATACAAAATATCTCTATGGCCCTCCAGCTCAAACCTGACTATGTTGAAGCCTATAACAATCTCGCCCTTATTCAACAAATACAAGGAAACTATGAAGCAGCGCAGAAAAACTACCAATTAGCATTACAGATCAAACCCGACTATCTTGATGCCCGCGACAATTTACTATTCCTGCTAAGCTATCATGTGCTCTGTTCGCCCCGGATTATGCTTAAGGAAAGTCAGCACTGGGATCGCATCCATGGCAGGGTTGGCAAGACCAAATTTTTTACCCATTCCATCAGTGGCAACCCTGGCAAATTCCCGTTGGCGCCCAGCGGGGTGCACAAGCGCCTGCGCATCGGCTATGTCTCACCCGACTTCTGGCGCCATGCCGTCAGTTATTTCCTCGAACCTATTCTGGCTGAACATGATCGCACCCAGGTCGAGGTATTCTGCTATGCCGAGGTCACGCGCCCCGATGATGTTACGCAACGCTTTCAGGCCTTGGCCGATCACTGGCGCTCCACCGTAGGCCTGTCAGATGAAGCCCTGGCCCGCCTGATCTATGAGGATCATATCGATATCCTCATCGATCTCGCCGGTCACACTGCCAATAACCGCCTCAAGGCATTTACCTATAAACCCGCCCCCGTCCAGGCCACCTACCTCGGCTACTTCGCAACCACCGGACTGGCAACCATGGACTACTGGATTACCGATGAGACGCTGCATCCTCAAGATACCGTGGAACTGGCGACTGAATCTCTCTTCCGTCTACCGCGTTGCTGCCTGGCCTACCAGCCCTTGAAAGCTGCTCCAGAAATCATGCCACGTAGTGGCAAAAACGTCACATTTGGTAGTTTTAATGTATTAAGCAAGATCTCGCCCGCCGCTTTCGCATTGTGGAGCGAAATCCTTCGCGCTACGCCAGAGGCACAACTGATGCTCAAAACCAAACAATTGGGCGACCCCGTAACACGCAAATTCATTCAGCAGCAGTTCGCCAATCACGGGATCGGCGCAGAGCGACTCATCCTATTGTCTTACACACCTTCACCGCAGGAACACCTGGCCACCTATGGCCGTGTAGATATTGCCCTCGACACCATCCCCCGCACCGGAGGCTCTACCACTGCAGAGGCCTTGTGGATGGGGGTACCCGTCATCTCCCTGGCAGGGGAACGTTTCATCGAACGCCTCAGCGCCTCGATGCTCAATGCTGTGGGTTTAGATGAGCTGATTGCTGATTCATATGAAGAATATTTAGCCAAGGCGGTGGCCCTGGCTGCAGACCCCCAGCAACTTGCACAATTACGTGCTTCACTGCGCGAACGCATGGCTGCCTCTCCTTTATGTAATGCCCAAGGGCTGGCTCAAACCCTGGAATCCGCTTATCGTAATATGTGGCAACAATATCTCGCTGCAAAAGTTTAATGCACTAAAATAATATAGCATCGTGAAAGTTCAAATAATTATCCGGCAAGCCATTCAACAATGTGTAGCTGTGTGCCTTTAAGCTAGCAGAAATATTCAAATGATAATTTCAATTGCAATGGGTAGGATAATGGCATGACCACTATCGACGAGTTATTACAAATTGCCTGCCAGCAGCATCAGGCTGGAGAATGGGATAAGGCTGAGTCCGTCTACCATCAAATTCTCACTCGGCAACCTGATCATGCTGATGTCTTGTTTCTCCTGGGTACCCTTGCCTATCAGCGGATACAAAATAATGATGCTGTCAAACTCATTAAGCAGGCTATTTCAATTAACCCTGGTAACCCGGTATATTTTTACAACCTCGGCAATGCTTTATTGGCACTCGGCAAACTGGATAATGCCGTTACCGCTTTTCAACAGGCTATCAATATAAATACAAAATACACTGAGGCATACAATGACCTTGGTACGGTTTATGTACGACTAGGTAAAGCCAGCGATGCCATCCGTTACTACCATCAAGCTACCCAAATTGACCCTAACTATGTCGATGCCTGGTATAATCTTGGCAATATTTACCTGTCTCTGGGTCAATACACTAATGCCATAGCGAGTTATAAGCAGGCGCTGGTCCTCCACCCTGATGACGGCGATGTCCATGTCAACCTGGGCAATACACTGAAAGATCTGGGCCAGTATGAAGCTGCCCTGGAACACTTCAGAAAGGCCCTGCAGCTCAAGCCGGACTATGCCGAGACCCATAGCAATCTACTGTTCGTATTGAGTTATCATGTGCTGCGCTCCCCCCAGGAGATGCTCGAAGAAAGCCAACACTGGGATAACATCCATGGCAGGGATGGCAAAGCCCAACGCTTCACCCACTCTACTAA
>QIGV01000003.1 GCA_003230085.1 Gammaproteobacteria bacterium | reverse complement strand
CGACGTTTTTTTGATCAGCGCCTGGGTGAAGAAGTTGCACATGCCATCCGCGAACAACAACCGCTGTCCTGCCTACTGTTGGATGTAGACCATTTCAAACAGGTCAATGACCGCTATGGTCACCAAATGGGTGATCGGGTATTGATGGAAGTGGCCGGCCTGATCAGAGCACAGATGCGCGGCAATGACGTTTTGTCCCGCTATGGTGGTGAAGAATTTGCCGCGTTGCTGTCGCAAACGACTGATGAAGAAGCTATCGAGGTTGCAGAACGTGTGCGCAGCAATATCGAAGAAAGATCTTTCAACCTGAAAGATCAGCCTTCATTTAATGTCACGATTTCTATTGGCATCGCAACACTAGACCCCGGCAATCTTCTGCAAACGCACTCTATCAATGGAGAATATCTTGTTGGCCAGGCTGACAAGTCGTTGTATGAGGCCAAGACAGCGGGCAGAAACCAGGTCATCTCTTCGGGAAATATCTGCATGGATTCTGAATGGCTGGTTACAGGCTGACAATACATACCTTGCGCTGATAAAACTTCACTCAATCAGCCCAGTTCCCGTACCACCCGTGAAAGCGTCAATCCTTGCACCATAATTGAAAACACCACAACCACGTAAGTAGCCATCAGAATAATTTCCCGCTCAGTGCCCGCCGGTATGGATAAAGCCAGCGCCACCGAAATCCCTCCTCGCAGACCACCCCAGGTCATAATCCGAACCACTCCAGGACTAAATTCACGGCGAAAACGCAACAGGATAACCGGCACAGAGACACTGATAAACCGCGCCACCAGAACCATGGGAATCAAGAAAATCCCCGCCATCAGATATTGCATGGTAAATGTCAGGGCCAGAATTTCCAGGCCGATCAGCACAAACAGCACGGCATTCAGGATATCGTCTGTCAGTTCCCAGAACTTGTCGATATGCTCACGGCTGCTCTCAGACATGGCCATCAGGCGACCGTGATTGCCAATCAACAGGCCTGCAATCACAATAGCAATGGGGCCTGAAACATGGATCACATCGGCAAAGGCATATCCGCCGGTAACCACCGCCAGGGTGATCAATATTTCCACCTTGTAATTGTCTACCGACTTGAGCATGACATAAGCCAACCCGCCCAGCACTAGCCCAAAAACAATACCTCCGGCCGCCTCCTGTAACAAAAGCATCGATATGGAGCCCATATCCACCGGCTGGTCATTGATCGCAATGCCTGATAGCACTAAAAAAACTACTACACCGATTCCGTCATTGAAAAGTGATTCTCCGGTGATCTTGGTCTCCAGACTCTTGGAAACACCTGAGGTCTTCAGAATGCCTAATACCGCGATGGGATCAGTCGGCGAAATCAGGGCGCCAAACAACAGGCAGTAGATCAGGGGAAGATCGATTCCGAGTTTCCCCAACAGCCACCAGCTCATAAAGCCAATCAAAAAGGTCGAAATCAACACTCCGATGGTCGCCAATAAAGTAATTACCCATTTTTGCGAGGCCAGATCGTTGATGTTGACGTGGAGCGCCCCGGCAAATAACAGAAAGCTCAACATACCGTGCATCAGGGCCTCATTGAAATCAATACTGTCGATCAATACCTTGGCCCATCCGGATAAATTAAAGCCGAACTGATCCAGCACGATCAGGCCGAGCGACATCAGCAGGGCAATCAGCATCAGACTGATGGTGCTGGGCAATTTGATAAAGCGATAGTTGATAAAACTGAACAGGGCCGCCAGCGTTAGCAACACGGCGATAATATCAAACAGACTCATAAATTATTCCTGGGTTTTGGGTTAATAAGACAGGTCACTCTGATTATGGATATAGAAAATTACAGATGGTGTATGCGCTAAGAGTATGTCCAACGCGCCAGCTTTGGTAAATCTCCTTTTAAACCCATGGCCTGGCGAATGAGGCCATTTTTTATCGGCCCGTTAATATTCGCCAGGCTAAGGCCAACATTGCGCAGCAGTTGCAGGGGGGGGGGTGAAGAACCAAAAAGCCGTTTAAATCCGTCCATCGCTGACATGGTCAGCAAATTATCGCCCTTACGCCAACGCTCATAGCGACGCAAAACCGCGTGTGCGTAAAATTCCCTGTTTTGCAGCTGCGCATCCAGCAGGACTTCACACAGGGCTGCAACATCCAGAAAACCGAGGTTCACTCCCTGTCCCGCGAGGGGATGAATCATGTGAGCGGCATCGCCGACCAGGACACGGCGTTTGGCGATATAACTCGCGCTATGCTGCAGGCGCAAAGGAAATGCTGCCCGCTCGCTGGCCTGCAGTACTTCGCCTAACTGATGCTCAAAAGCATCTCCCAATGCATGGCAAAAAGCCGCTTCATCCAATGCCAGCAATTCATCGGCATATTGTGGTGTGGTTGACCAGACGATGGAGCTACGTCCATCGCGCAGGGGCAGAAAGGCCAGCGGCCCTGTGGACATAAATCGTTGCCAGGCGGTGTGCTGATGGGGATTTTGTGTCTTGACGGTTGTCACCACTGCTTTCTGTTCATAGGCCCAGCCACGGGTAGTAATACCGGCTTGCTGTCTGACCCGGGAATTGCCGCCGTCCGCACCAACCAGCAGAGCCGTCGTAATGGCGTCTTCGTTTTCAAATCGTAAGCGGATTTGTGTCTCTTCATCTTCAATGGTGGTGATATTGGCGGGACATATCAGCTCAATATTCTCATGGCCACCCACACAATCCAGCAATGCGCTCTGGATAACTCGGTTCTCAATAATATGGCCCAGTCGCGGTTCGGCGACGTCCGCGCAATCAAAGTGAATGACGCCGCGGCCGGTGGCGTCCCATACATGCAT
>QIGV01000014.1 GCA_003230085.1 Gammaproteobacteria bacterium | reverse complement strand
ACCTCCCTGGCTCGCGAGTTGCCGAAATATCTGGAAATCGGCCGCAGTATGCTGGTGCAGTTACCAGAACATTACACCTTTATAAGTGAAAGGCAGATCCAGCAACTGGTGGATGTGCTTAACCGCGAAGTAGGCTCACTGGGGCAGACGATTTTCACCCTTTCCCTGTCCTCGATTCCCGGCATCATCACCATCGCGGTCTACCTGATTCTGGTGCCCATGCTGATTTTTTTCTTTCTCAAGGACAAAGCGGTCATTCTCAACTGGTTCGGCAGTTTCCGGCCACGCGATCATAGCCTCGCCAGCGATGTCTGGGAGGAAATGAACCTGCAACTGGGCAACTATGTGCGCGGCAAGTTCTGGGAGATCCTGATCGTCGGCATCGTCACCTACATCGGCTTCGCCATCTTCGGCATGAAGTACGCCATCCTGCTCGCGACCCTGGTGGGCATTTCAGTATTGGTGCCCTACATCGGCGCCACCGTGGTGACCATCCCGGTCCTGCTGGTAGCCTACTTCCAGTGGGGCTGGAGCACCGACTTCGCCATGGCCATGATCGTCTACGGCGTCATTCAAACGCTGGACGGCAATGTGCTGGTGCCACTCCTGTTCTCCGAAGTCGTCAACCTGCACCCCATCGCCATCATCGTCAGCGTCCTCGTATTCGGCGGTTTATGGGGATTCTGGGGCGTTTTCTTCGCCATCCCGCTGGCCACTCTCGTCAACGCCGTGATCCGCGCCTGGCCGCGAAATCAGGCAGCAACCGCCTAAAACCAGATATAAATGTAGCCTGGGCAGAACAAAGCGAAGCCCGGGAAGCGTACTATTTCGTTTGCTCTGAGCCTGTTGAAGGGTTCACCCTTAATTTATTGAAAAGCAGAAACAGGTTTTTAAAAGTCTCTGATTTTTAAGTTAACCTGGCGATACGGGTAATTTTATCCAGTAATAAATTAAGTCGGGCTTGCCCGGCTTTGTCCGGTGGCAGTAAACCGGGTAGCGCCTCATTGAAAACTTCTGAGTCCAACATGGTGGCAAAATGTTCTGAAATATAATTAATGACCTTATCTGGAGCTGATGTCATTTCATCTATAATGGTATCTCTGCCATCAATAACAGATATTAAATCTTCAAGGTCATGGCTTGACCAGTAGTCAGCTTTTCCTCTTGTATGAAATGCCTCAAGCTTCGTGGCAATAAAAATCGGAGCAGAAATATAATTTATGCCCAGACCGTCGATCATAATATGTTGGGCATGTTCAACTGCACTGGCATACTAGCGATTGGTAAACCCCAAAATCTTTTCATTGGTAGGCATTACATCCAGCATTAGTTCATTTTTTACCCAACGGCAAATCACTCCTTGATCATCTATAGATTGAGTAAACTTCAATTCTCTCAACCGGTTTTCAATTTTGTAGTATTCAGCCAGGTTTATGACATCGATAACCATATCAACATCTTTTGTTGGTCTTGGTTCGGGGGCTGCAACATCAGTAATAAGTAGTCCAGTGGCGCAGCCGCCGACTAATACCAATTGATCAAGTAAAACCTCAATTTCTTTACAGACACAAAGCAATAGTTCTCTGTTATTCATCGTTCTTCCATGATTTTGTGCATAATTTTTATTGCCTCATTGACTTCCCTTGCGCGACCACTCCTCAGTACATCAACAATTGCAAGGTAATCATAAAGCATATCATCCTGCTTTACTGCAACAGGCACTGACTTATACAGTGGCTTTATTTTGTAACCTTTGACTTTACCTTCTGCATCAGGCCATACAGGAGGCAAATCATTTTTACTCTCTACAAACTTGCCTTTAAACACAGGTGCGGCATGGGCAGTAGGTAGCCCACGAGTTGGCTCACCTATCTCAACAGGAAAAACATACTTCAAACCATGGAGTAAAAATTCTTCTATAGCACTTTTTACAGGGATGACTCTTTTTCCATGCTTGCGCAATAATTTTGAAGCTATTGCTCGTTTGATACCCGCGTTAACTTCAGAAGCACTCATTCCTAATTCAACTGCAAGGCCACCCTGTGACCATGATTTGCTCCCTTTGGCCAGGATCTTCAAAATAATGACAATATCTTGAGGTTTTAACATAATATCCATCGTTCGCTATTCGTGATTCGCGAATAAAGAATAGATGGGTGCTGAAAAATAATCAAGGGAAAAATTGATTGATTCTCTCCTAACCTGGATAAACCACAAGATAAGTACCTTCACGAAATAATTTTCTGCAAAATGCACAGAAAATTATTTCTAAGGTACTAAATGTAGTCTGGGCAGAGCAAAGCGAAGCCCGGGAAGTTGTGCCGAAGGCGCGCATTTCTCCTGATGCCTGTAGTTATTCTCCGAAGTCGTCGACCTGCAACTCCAACTTGTTTCCCATAAGCAATTCAAGCACAATCACACTGTTCCAGCGGAATACAGGCGCGTAGCTCAGGGGGAGAGCACCTGCTTCACACGCAGGGGGTCGGTGGTTCGAAACCACCCGCGCCTACCATATTTTCTTCCCTGCCGGCCGAGTCTTCGCCCGGTAGCGATACCATCCCGTTCGCTCTGAAAAGTCCAAAAAGCCGGGTCAGAGAACAATATTTTCTAATATTTAGAAACAATTGCTCTCTGACACCTGCTTTTTTCAACCTGAACCTTTCTGCTGATAAGGTCATCGGAAACATCCCAGGCTTTCTGCTAATGTTAATACATAAGGTTGGATTTAGCGCTTTTTCCCAAACGTCCAACGACAAATTAACAAATACTGGCGAGGACAATCCCATGACTCAACATAAACACACAATGGTCGGCGCCCCTGATCCAGAATTGGAAACCTCAC
>QIGV01000188.1 GCA_003230085.1 Gammaproteobacteria bacterium | reverse complement strand
AGAGCGACTAAAAAAGAATATTACCTGGACACTGAAGTGGTCTACTAATTCCGGACACCAAGTTAAGGCTGTACAATGCCATAACGAGGTGAACGATGAAAGCAGAAAAGCAAACCAGACGTACCTATACAGAAGACTTCAAGCGTGATGCCGTTGCGCTGGTAACCGAACAGGGTTACAAGGTTACCGAAGCCGCCCGCAGCCTGGGTATTGGCGACAACCTGCTACGGCGCTGGAAACAAGGATTTGAAGACGACGTCACTGGCAAATCCCTGAACACGGATGAGCGTGAAGAGCTCAAGCGCCTGCGCAAGGAAAATCGCAATCTGCGGATGGAGAAAGAGATTTTAAAAAAAGCCAGCCAGTACTTTGCGAAGGAAATGAAGTGAAGTACTGCTTTATACGCGATCACGCACAGGTTTGGCCGGTCAACATGATGTGCCCGATACTGGACGTTAAACGCAGCGCCTACTACGACTGGAACAAGCAGCCCTGTAAGGTAATTGGGTCAGAAGAACTGGCGTTGAGGCGACGCATGAAAGAACTGTTTGCGGCCTCTCGCGAGAGCCTGGGCAGCCGCATGATGAAGAAAAACCTGTGTAAGGAGGGCTTTCAGATAGGGCGAGACCGGGTGCGCCGCTTGATGAAATCGCTAAACCTGAAGGTCAAAGCCAAGCGCAAATACAAGGTCACAACGGATAGCAAACATGCCTTTCCTGTTGCGGAAAACGTACTCAACCGCCAGTTTACCCCGCAGCTTCCTAATCAGGTCTGGGGTACAGATATTACCTATCTGTGGACGCAGGAGGGCTGGATCTACCTGGCTATCGTGATTGACCTGTATTCACGCCGCGTGGTCGGCTGGGCGATAGATAAACGGATGAAGAAAGCCCTGGTGATCAGGGCGTTGATGATGGCGATTAGCTTGAGGAAGCCGCCTCCCGGCCTGATCCATCATTCGGACCGTGGCAGTCAGTATGCCAGTCATGCTTATCAGGCTTTACTGAAACAGCATGACATGATCCCGAGTATGAGCCGCAAAGGTAACTGCTGGGATAATGCTCCGGTTGAACGGTTCTTCAGCAGCCTGAAGCGGGAATGGACCGGTGATCGGTTGTATCGAACCCGGCAGGAAGCGATTGCTGATGTGCGTGAATATGTGGCGGTGTATTACAACTCCCTGCGTTTACATTCAACGCTGGGGTGTATGACACCGATGGAATATGAGAAAACTCTTATCGAAGTGTCCGGAAAGAGTTGACCACTACACACCCATATTAATAATTGACAACTATACTTCATCAATAATAAGCGCCTGATGGATATCAGCTGGTTCATGCGGGTGTTAAAGAACCCGAAAATGGGGTCAAAAAATGGGGTCATTCGAAAAAATGGGGTCAAGTATCATATTCGCGCTTTATCCGGGATACCTTCCTCATCAAACTCAAATCCTTCTCCATCAGCACCTTTAACTTTGTAATTGTCGTTGGGATGCTCCCCGTTCTTTTTAAACTGAAGGCTTTGGCAATCGCACTAAGCTTATTGCTGCTAATATCCCGTGATAAACACATGGCGACCCACCGCGGGATATTATTTTTCACGCGGCCTCGCCGGCTCTTTAAAATTGACGATTCACTCACTTTAAACGTTGTTGCAACTCGTGTGACAATTTCATCTATTGAGGGCCGAAATGATTGAATTACTTGTTTTGATACACTAGATTCATCCGTTTCCCGCTGTGTGTACGCCCAGTCCCGAAAAGCTTCGCTTCCTAAATAGGGCACCGTATTCCCTTTACCATAGAACCGTGCTATTTCTTCATCGACACCAAGCTCGACAAATGCCCGGTATTTTTCACGGTATCTTGATGTAACACGAAGTTGATCATAAATTTCTTGCTGATAGAGCCATTCCGGTGATTTTACGCTGCTTACATAGCAGGGGTAACTGCTCCATCGATAGTCATCGATTTTATCCACCACTCTGGCTACCCGTGGGTTTTGATGTATATAACGAGAAAGGCACAACTGATAACTGTCTTCTTCGACGCAGATTGCTTTGTAGCGACCACGGAATAGTGCGCCATCGGTTTTCTTTAATCGATTATAACGTTGCGTATAAACTCCATTAATGTGGCGCATGGCACGCCCTAAATTGGCTTCTGGTGTTTTAACCAACAAATGATAGTGATTGTCCATTAGACAATAACACATTATTTGAATACCAAACCGTTGATGGGCTTCTGATAAGCTCGCTAGAAATGCCTCAAAATAATTATCTCCATGGAATATCTTCTGTCGCGCGCGACCCCGATTCATCACATGGTAATAGGCATCTTTATATTCAATCCGCATGGGTCTTGGCATAAAGTGAATACTAGCTATTTTGACTTAACCAGTCAAGATGATACTTGACCCCTTTCTCTAGCAAAATACTATAAAAATTTTATCTGGTCATTCCCTATCAGTAAAGCGAGTGAGCCCTGGTTTGACATGGAATGGGAAGATCTTATAGATGAGATAGAATTAGAGGAAGAGAAGGCTCGCAGCAAAAGAATAAAGCTCCTGCCAAAGCACTACTTTCGACTCGTCAATAAACATAATTAATCCCTTATATTCACCCATTCAAAAAGGAATTATTGGCAATCTGCAGAATAGTGGCAGCCCTACATTGGAATATCTGGTAATCCATGTATGGAATGACTGGCCAGTCTTACCGGAATACGCATCTGCGTATTCTGGCCTCACTTTGCCACCGTTCTGGTTACCCTTGGCCACCGAATCCAGTAAAGTGCTGCCGCTGTTCTGCTGATTGCCGGCTATATCACTCAAGTTCAGCCAAGCGCACTAGTCTTGAGCATCCCTTAATACGGTGAGAAAGACCCCAAAATAATGGCGTGAATATTCATGTTGGATGAAGAAGTGTATTTTTATGGCCAACCGTCATCTTATATCGACCTATTATAAAAATGCGTCT
>QIGV01000157.1 GCA_003230085.1 Gammaproteobacteria bacterium | reverse complement strand
GTACCTGGCAGTACGCCGTGAATAAGCTGCGCTCTCCAACTTAATCGTAAGCGCATAGTAAACTGCATCCTACCCATCTGACAATATTCATCGCAGGCTGCGCTTTTCAACGAAAGCGGAGTATAACGATGGTGGAGAACCGCGAGAGCACCCTGGAGACTGACGGTAACGTCGCCATCGACGAAGAAGTAAGTATCCCCCGGCAAAGCCGGGGGCTTTAATTCTGTGAGCCACTCAAAGCGGCAATTTTAGGAGCCGCCTGAAGGCGGCTGTCAGCGCTGGGAGTGACCGACACTGGCTGGCAATATCTGGCAACGCCAGGCATTTCGGCTTCAAGATCTCGCAGTTGAGCGATAGACTGTATAAAAACACAGTATCGCAAGGATGCGGATCATGCGCCACGCTGCGGCTGCCAGGATGGCCGCCCGGGACCGGAATGCTGGTCGATACCAGCGCCACCGTCCCGAGCAGACTCTTCTCTATCAAATCGTCGACGAGTATTACCCGGCTTTCCGGACTCATTTAGAGGAGCAGGGCAGGGAGCTTCCGGGCTATGTGCAACGTAAGCGCCCACGAATCGACACCTATCAATTCACATAATAACCAGTCAATACTTTTTCCTGATCCCAACACAGGAGAAAGACATGCACAGCAAAGCAGCATCCGAAGACCTGGCCAGCAATTGGCAACAACAGATGGAAGCGTGGCAGACATCAGGGCAAACCCAACAAGCCTACTGCAAAGCCAATGCGCTAAGCTATCATCGTTTCGGGTACTGGCGGCGTAAGTTTCGGCAACAGGCGCAAGAGGCGCAAAGCCAGAAAGACTCTGGTTTTGTGCCAGTCACCCATTCAGCGCACTCCCAATCCGCCGGATTATCTCTTGCATTCCCGAGTGGACTGGTGCTTCGTGGCATTGCGGGAGACAATACGCAATTGGCCTTTGTCGGATTTAGCCCGATCAGAGCGCTTCTGAGGGTGCCGATGGATCGAAATATGCGGTAAGTCGGCCTGTATCAAGCAAAATCGTATATCTGCTTCCGTTTCGCGAGAAACTTCTGATGTGGACCGTCAATTTGTTTGATGCGTTGCCATTTTGGTGTGAAAATCAGGCACTATGCAGTCACTCATGAATAATCCGGGCTAGTGCGTTTTGTTTGTTGCTTTTGCTCATGGTTCCTTTCCTTTATTATCAAGGGTATTGAACTATGAGCAGTTACACAATTTAATTTACAGTCTCAAATGCGTGCCTATCTGGTGACGCCGATCAAAGCGCCACAGTCGATCTTTCCACACAAATCATCATAAAGCTGTCCAGTAACGCGGTACTTACCCCATTTGACGAGAGAGATTACGCATGGGCTCACAGTAAATATCTCGCCGTCATATTCATGTCCCATATCAAGAACTGGTGTTTCTACTAAAACTGTCGCAGTTCACACCTGCTTTTTTCTGAACATTATATTCCTAAGCCTTTTTAGAATAGGAAGAACCCTAAAGAACAGCAAGACTTTTTTTGCAATGAAAAGAATTTTTTTGTTTGTGCCATAAAATCCAAACTGAAACCATTCATTATCTTTAAGGTCGTATAATCTATCCCTAAACGCGTACAAGTCCTGCTGAATAAACGGAGGTAGCTCGAATATCGGTGTTATAGGGTGACGGATTTCCTCTATGAACTCAAACATGGACGGTAGACGTTCATTAAACCTATCATATCCGTTTTTGACAGTTTCAAAAGCGTTTTGTTGCATCTCTCTTATGTTGCTAAAATCGAGTTGTTGCACACCATCCCTATCGTACAACATGCCATTTTGCCCTGACTTTATATATTCGTTCATTGTTGGTCTATTAAGCGCGACAACGCACTTACCCATTCCCATAGCTTCCAGGAACGACATGCCTATGCCCTCAAGGGATCTTGGTGCTACATAGATTGCCGCTTCGTCTATTTTCCTGAGGTAGTCCTCTTTGGATTTAAACCAAGTTGTATAGCTGAGTCTCAAACGTTCTTGCGTTAGTGCTGCATTTGGACTGACATATTTTTCTCCTGGATCCAATGCTTTGTGTACATGGATGGCCATATTCTCATCGAAAAGCCCAGAAATCATCTGGGCGTCGATACTAGCTTTTCGTTGCCAAAAAAAGGCCTTGTTTCGATTCCCATAGTTAAATCGACTTAAAGGTGGGGGGAAGTATTGAATATAAATGCAGTCGAGGTTATAGCTTTTGAGTCTGTCATAAAGCGTTTTCGAAAAGCATAATATCTTTAAAGTGTTATAATAGTACCATTCTATATAACCCCACTCAGCCACCTGGTCAAACATCGGGCAGAAAACAATATTCTTGTCTTGCAGCCTCTCAACAAGAGACCTGTGAGGATAAATTATTTGCCAAAATATTATCGTGTCATAAACTTTCAGGTTCTGGTAGTAGTCTTCTTCTTTCCACGCATGAATAGCATCACAATTTATCAGAGCTACGTCTTGATATCTTTCCGTCAATAGATTTATAAAAAATTGCGACGATTTCGTTTTCTTATGGAACGGGATATCAACAAAAGCAACTTTATTCAATGCAACCATTTTGACCATCTCTTTCGATAACCTAATTAGTATTACGTCGTGAACAACGATCTGTACAGCCACAGTTCATTGGCTATTCCAGGCAGCGACCACGCTCGACGCAATGCACCCAACACTGGCGATTGCGTTCTGGAAACAGTCGGAACCATCTTCGTGAATGAATCTGTCATGTATCTATGAAAGTCTCAATAATTCCTGCTATGTTGCCAGCCGAGGTACCAATAGAAGTGAGACCAGAAGCGCACAACCCGCCAATCTGGATATATCGCTGTAGATTTCGGCGTGGAATATCCCATCGTTCCTTCCCGGCAATTCATACTTCTACGAAAATTGCTTTCAGTAGAGGGGCTGAATTTATCTACCAAATACCATCGAAGTTCATTCCCGACGACTCGCCGGGCGATGGACGTATTG
>QIGV01000170.1 GCA_003230085.1 Gammaproteobacteria bacterium | reverse complement strand
CTATATTTACCGTACCTCCAATGCGTACATAAATAATTTAACTTAATAAAACATATGATTATAATAAAAACATAATAATATACATTATGTTTTTATGTTGTCCCGTTACTTGTATTCGGTCCATTGACGTTAACAGCGACTGTTGACTTCTTTGCGGCCCACCTCAATGATGTTTAGAAGCTATGCTGTATAGCTATATTTGCTTAACATCCAGCTAAGTGACAGGCATGCTTTACCTGCCAGTTTCAACAGCCTATGGGAATGCGCAATGGAATCCTATCAACAGATCATCGAGATAATCGCCTTGAGTATGGGCGTGGCCTGGGCCAGCGGCATCAATCTCTATCTGGCCTTGTTTATGCTAGGGTTTCTCTTCAATACAGGGAATATTTTCTTGCCTCCTGAGTTAGAGGTGCTTGGTGATCCACTGGTTATGGCAGCTGCGGGCTTTATGTATTTTGTCGAATTTTTCGCCGATAAAATACCCGGAGTGGATACAGGATGGGATGCCCTTCATACTTTTATCCGCCTCCCGGCAGGCGCTATTCTGGCGGCAGGTGCGGTTGGTGATGTTGGCCTGGCTGCGCAACTGGCAGCAGCCATCGTTGGCGGTGCGATAGCCGCCAGCACTCATGCCGTCAAAGCGGGCAGCCGAGTGCTGATCAACACCTCTCCAGAGCCTTTTTCTAACTGGGGTGCCTCCATAAGCGAAGATTTACTGGTGCTGGGTGGTTTGTGGTCGGCACTCTACCATCCTGCCCTGTTTTTAGGGTTGTTGATGGTGTTTATTATCCTGATGATCTGGTTGCTCCCTTATCTGTGGCGTTTGATAAAGCTGATAATTGTCAGGTTGAGACGGTTCTTTCATGGTGGAAAACGCCAGGATTTGTACGGCGTAGAAGATATCCCGTTGTTTCTTGTTAAGTCATTCCCCAAGGAACCGGAGCGCTGAAATCAAGAATTGATCCATGTTTTCACATGGACATTTTGTTTCTGCATGGGTTAGAATTTAGCACTATTAGATAGATGCCTGAATCCGTGGACTCAGGTGAATTCAAAATCATAATGCTGGAGTAATTTAAAACGGGAGAAGTGTGTATCCTTCTCCCGTTTTGTATGCCTGATATGGAATGGATGACTCAACCAGCGATACTGGCATTAGCGAATGGTAGTATTTTCCAGGGACGCGCATTGGGTGCTGTCGGTCAGGCAGTTGGTGAAGTGGTTTTTAATACGGCCATGACCGGTTATCAGGAGATCCTGTCTGATCCTTCTTATGCACGGCAGTTGATCACCTTTACCTACCCTCATATAGGAAATACGGGCATCAACAAAGATGACGATGAATCCTCCAGAGTATTTGCGGGTGGCATCATCATCCGTGATGATCCGGTGGTCGTCAGCAGTTGGCGTTCACAAGAGAGTCTAAATGACTATTTGAATCGTCATCAGGTAGTAGGCATAGCTGGGATTGATACTCGGCGCCTGACTCGGGTAATTCGGGAGGAGGGTGCTCAGAGCGCCTGCATCTTATCTGGCATACAACCAGACCAGGGAAGAGCCACCACAGCGGCCCGGGGTTTCCCAGGGCTTGAGGGCATGGATCTGGCCAGTGAGGTAACGACCAATAGCCCCTATGAATGGGCCCAGGGGAGCTGGAGTCTTGAGAAGGGCATACCGAAGGCGCCACACCCGCTGGAGACTAATCTGCCTTACCATGTGGTTGCTTATGATTACGGAGTGAAACGGAATATTCTACGTATGTTGGTGGACAGGGGGTGTCGAGTCACTGTTGTCCCTGCCCAAACGCCGGCGCAGGACGTTTTAGCTACGAAACCTGATGGTGTCTTTTTGTCCAATGGTCCGGGTGATCCGGAGCCCTGTGATTATGCTATTGACGCCATTCGGCGGATTCTTGAGGAGGAACTACCGGTATTTGGAATCTGTCTGGGGTATCAATTGCTGGGGCTGGCCAGTGGTGCAAGCACTATCAAGATGAAGTTTGGTCATCACGGCGCCAATCACCCGGTCCAGGATCTGAAAACCAGGCGGGTGATGATCACTAGCCAGAATCATGGCTTTGCAATCGATGAAGCGTCATTGCCTGATTCCCTGCAATCGACTCATCGCTCTCTATTTGATGGCTCATTGCAAGGCATCCATCGAACAGACAAACCGGCTTTCGGTTTTCAGGGACACCCCGAAGCCAGCCCCGGCCCCCACGACGCCGCGTCGTTGTTCGATCATTTCATCGAACTCATGAAAGAACGAAAGACTAAAGGCTGAGTATGTATTTCCCTCTTTCCTCTTTTATCTTTGTTCTTTTATCTGAATTTATTTTTATCTGAATTTAATATGCCCAAAAGAACTGACATTAAAAGCATTCTAATCATCGGCGCCGGTCCGATCGTTATCGGTCAGGCCTGTGAATTTGATTACTCAGGGGCTCAGGCGTGCAAGGCATTGCGGGAGGAGGGTTACCGGGTCATCCTGGTGAATTCCAACCCGGCCACCATTATGACTGATCCGGGTATGGCGGATGCTACCTATGTAGAGCCGGTGACCTGGGAGACTGTGGCTAAGATCATCGAAAAGGAACGCCCGGATGTGTTACTTCCCACCATGGGTGGGCAAACCGCGCTCAACTGCGCACTGGATTTGGTTCGTGAAGGGGTGCTGGAAAAATATAATGTAGAGTTGATTGGCGCCTCCCGTGACGCCATTGATATGGCGGAGGATCGTGACCGTTTCCGCCATGCCATGTCCGACATCGGTCTGGCCAGTCCCCGTGCCGCAATCGCTCACAGTCTTGAGGAGGCCTTCCAGGTTCAAGCCAGCATCGGTTATCCCACGGTCATCAGACCTTCCTTCACCATGGGAGGCAGCGGTGGCGGCATCGCCTACAATCGGGAGGAATTTGTCGCGATTTGTGAAAGAGGGCTGGATTTATCACCGACCCACGAATTGCTGATTGAAGAGTCTGTGCTGGGTTGGAAGGAATATGAGATGGAGGTGGTCCGGGACTGCAAGGACAACTGTATTATTATCTGTTCCATAG
>QIGV01000224.1 GCA_003230085.1 Gammaproteobacteria bacterium | reverse complement strand
GAGTCAGCAACCGTACCGGCATTGCTCCCGGTAAAACCGTGCGGGAAGTGGAAGACAAACTACTGAAATTCGTCCCGGAAGAATTCAGACACGACGCCCATCACTGGCTGATCCTCCATGGACGCTATACCTGTATCGCGCGCAAACCCCGTTGCGGGAGTTGTGTTATCGAGGATTTATGCGAATATAGTAAAAAAGCAGAGTAAAGATACAAGAGAAAAGATACAAGTAAAGAATAAACCAAAAATCTAACGACATTATGTTTACCCAGGACCGCAATCAACTGCGCCAGTTTTACTTTGATGCTTGGCAAAAAAGACTGAATAATAAGCCGCTTGAGGCTATGGAAGGTCTGGTTGCCGACGTTATCGAGCAACATCCTGAATATCATAAGCTGTTTGAAAACCAGGAGTCTGCTATCGACCGCGATTATCTGCCAGAGATGGGTGAATCCAACCCATTCCTGCACATGGGCATGCATATCGGTCTGCACGAGCAGATTAGCTGCAATCGCCCTCAAGGTATCAGTGAAATCTACCGTTCCCTCACCAACAAAACAGGTGATCCTCATGAAGCAGAACACCGCATGATGGAAAGCCTGGCAGAAATGCTCTGGCAGGCGCAACGCGATAACTGTATGCCTGACGAAACCGCCTATATTAAAGCACTACGACAACTGACACGGAAATAAACAGTCCCTCAATCTAATATTGCTGCATGATTAGCCGAGCAAACGATCATGTCGCCGTATGCATTACCTACCTAGCACTATTAGAAAAACAGGCACTGCCCTTAAGTAGAAAAAAAAGAAATCCGCAGAGACCCAGGCGCCGTAGCCATAGAGGTAACTGCGCACCCTCTGGGCAACAGACCCTGCCCGGGGATGTCGGGGAGCGTCGGGCAATTGATTTTATGAGATTACCTTCCATACGAATTCCAGACCGGATCAGTCGCAAATTGAAACGAGGCTATCATTCAACTATCGGCCATGCAGCAAGGCTGCTTGATGATGTGGTAATACGCTATCGCACCGGTTAGTCAACAAACTAACGATTTGAAAGAACCCCTACTAGTTTCCGGTCAGAATGTTGGCGTCTCAAGCGTCCCACAGCGTGTTAACTCACCAATTTCACAGAATAAACCGCTCTCCTCTTGCTCAAACCTTATCCAGCCGATGGCACATAATCTGCATATAGGACCTCAAACCATTAGTTATTTCTTACAATGAGGTAGTAATAATGACGAAAAAAGGTAGTGAGAGAAGTATCATAAAATGGAGACCTATCAAATTCATGGCCATGATGCCTATGGTGTTAGCCGTGACGTTTATTATCGAAATTGGAGACGCCAATGCTGTACCGGCATTTGCGCGGAAATATCAAGCCAACTGCGCCTTATGTCATACCAATGAACCGCGTCTCACTGTGTTTGGCCAGCAATTTAAAGAGAATGGTTATCAGATGCCCGGCAGTGCTGATGGCGGGGATACGGCCAAAGATGTACTGGAAGGCTCCCAGGGGCCTGTGACTATCGATAAGATATCCAACATTATGGCCATACGAATTCGTGCGGATGTACAACGGGCATCCTTCGATAATGTCACCGCCGAAATGAGGGATGAAAATGTCCGGGAACAATGGGACATAGAAGTCCCCAAGATTATTAACCTGTTCTTTGCTGGCACAGCCACCAGGAATCTCAGCTATTTCATGGAAACCGAATACAATACCCAGGAAAGTGGTGACCCGGCGGTCAAGTTTGAGCGCTCCTTCCTGATTTTCTCCAACCTGGGCGGCAAACAGGGTCTCGCCAATCTCAAAATCGGAAAATTTGATCCTTCAGGCCTGTATTCCTTCCCGACCCACCGGCAACAGATCAATCCTGTCGGACCTGTTGCTAATGCCAGTAATTTTCCACCAAAACTTGACAGGATCCCCCTGTTGCCCCTGGCCTTTGCCAGCAAGATGTTTGGCTTGACCAAGGGCCCGAGTTACGCAGGTGAAGATGACTATGCCATCCTACCGGTAGAACCACTCCTTTATAACGCCCCTGTACAGACCAGCGTTTCCATCTATGGTCGTCCAATGGGTTTTGGCAGTGGCTTCATGTATCAGCTCGGGGTTGCTGTCAACGACAAGGTCAGCACCTCCGCCCAGGATAAAGCGAACCGTTATGACACCTATGTCATGGGCCGTTATGACTGGACCATGCTGGGAGGCAAGGCGTTTCAGGCCTCGGCCTTTTATTACAATGCACCGGACGCAGCTATTTCCACTTTGAATATGGGTGGCACAATTGTCTATGCAAGCGATGCAACAGATATCACCCGCTATGGCTTTGCTGCGCGCGGCACATGGGGCCAGTGGGATATCTATGGGACTTACATCGTCGATGAAATTGACAAGCCGACCTTTACTGGTATGGCCGCCAATTCCCAGTGGGAAGATACCGGCAAGGGCGCCAGCCTGGAAGCTGACTGGCGCATGAGTGACCACTGGATGTTGGGGCTGCGCTATGACTGGATGGCGCCGGGTGGCCTGAAGCAGTTGCCGATGGGTAGCACGGAACAATTGAATATTGATGCGTCTTTCCTCGCACCTATTATTAAATACTATCCGCGCCCGAACATCGGACTCTATGCCCGCGCTCACTTCAACCTTGAAAGTAGTGCGAAAAACCCGATTGGTGGCGGTACTAACGAGCACCCATTAACCAATCTGACAAGCCTGGTATCACTTGGCGTGGATATGGCATTCTAGAAGATTGTCAGTGATAAAGGGCGATAACAGCGTGCTGCTGTGATCGCCCTTTTTTTTCGGGCTGGCTTATCCCCCAGGTAAAATGTGGCGCTCAGACTCAGGCTTGAAATGATAGACGGGCCGGTCACCTTTAGTCTCATAATAAGACATCATCTTCGGCGCCAGTTTTTGCAATGTTTCAATCCTGGTTTGTGGCGCCGGATGCGTACTTAAAATTTCCAGAGGCGCTTTCCCACCACTGACGCTTTTCATTTTTTTCCACAGGGTCGCGGCAGCATGAGGATTGTAGCCAGCCCTGGCAGCCAGCTCGATCCCGATCCGGTCAGCCT
>QIGV01000051.1 GCA_003230085.1 Gammaproteobacteria bacterium | reverse complement strand
GAACATTACTCACGCCCTAAGTTAAGCAATGAAGCCAAGTCTGACACCATTCTCTCCCGCTTCACGAACTTTCCCCTTGTTTAGTTCTGATTTTGTCCGGGTTAGGACTAATCCTCTGTGGAGCGTTGACGCTCTAGGATGACCGACGATCCTTTCCCGAGCATCCGAATATTCTTCAGAGCCTCGTTTAAGCTCATGGGCAAACGCTTGACGCGATCGTTGGTGACATAAACCACTGTCCCTGACCAAGGGTTAGGGGCACTGGGTAGATATAGTGCCACCTTGCCATTCGGGTTCGGTTCGCGTTCGATCTCGAACGCCAGTTGCGAGTAATCGTCAAAGTGGACGGCCACAGGCACGAAGCTCTCAGACATCTCATCGCTCCGTCGCATGTTATCAGCAAACCCTTTGACAAACGCATAGCCGGGGATGACCGCCAGTAAGGTGGCGTCGAGTTTGCCCACCATCTTTTTGGCCATGACCCCCTGTGCAGCTAGTCCAGCGAGGAAGCAGAGCCCCAGAATGACAAGCAGGGTCAGGAGATTCAGCACAATCGTGCCAACGGGTGTATGCACGGCCAGCAGTGGGGAGAGACTGCTGGCTACGCCTCTCATCACCCCAACCAGCTTTCCAACCATCAAGGAAACGATGGCCAGGGGGATGAGAAAAAAGATACCTCCGATTACTGTGGCCTTGATAAAACCAACTTTCTCGTGCATAACGCTTGCTCCTCCATGTCTGCTTTAGGGAACCCAAACATTCTAACGCCGCAAATCAGAGGCGGCGTGCGTGCGTCTTCGGTTACAACCGTTTCTTAGCGAACTGAATATCCCGTTTTCGTGTCGCGTGGATCATGTATAAGAACCGCCCTCTATTTCTCTTTCTCACGTTTCGCGCGGGCTTGAGAAAGAAGGAGAAAGTAGGTTAGGCAATTAAGCCAAGTCTGACACCAATTGAACCAGCCACAGCAATGATAACGGCAGTAAGCGATATATTTTGAGTAAAGTTTGTCACTGACTTCTCCTTATTGTATTACTTGTGGTTTAATCGGATTAATTTTCTCGTCACTGATCGCCTGACTTGCACCATAGCTACGTACAATATAGTTAAATTCACTACCGTTAGAAGATATATTATTTACTTTGCCCTCACAATTGAAATGGATCGTGGTAGATCCATCATCATTGGATTTCCAGGTATAACTATTGATATGCGAGTTACCTTCCATCAAATAGCCATCCCTATCATAGATGGTAAATGAGGTGAAAAATTTATTCCCCGTTTCGGGAAATGTCACCGCATGACAAACATCGCCCGATAAATTCTCCGAGGTGGTGTAATAATTTGACACACCGACCTCTAGAGCCATACCACCCCAACCAGCGGCATTTGACCACGTTCTGTGTTCTTCGTTAACAGGAGTCATCCCATCGCCATAAGTAAAGGCAATGCCCGACTCAAGTATTTTCTTGTTGTACTCGGCAGTTAACGCATGCAGCTGTTCCTGATTATAGGCAGGCATCACATATTCATCAGAGCCATTACCTACAACCTTTATGCCTGCTTGAGCCGCAATGGCTTCCTTAAACGAATCTTCCGAATGACGATCTTTCACAACAGTTCGCACCGCAACAAACAATGTTTCAGATTTATGCTTGATCGGATAAACACCGGGTGCGGATAAAAAGAATGGTGTGTAGCCATCAGTATCCAGAATCATGATTGTCTGGTAGAGGCCTGATTCAGGAATGGTGATTGTCATCTCTCCATCATTATCATAAACGCCCACACTATATAAGGTATCGAGGTTCATTCTTATAGTTGGGGCTTTGTTACCAATGGGAGATAATTTTTTCAGATGTAACATTGAATTATTACCACCTAATTGAGCCCAATTATTAAAGTTACGTGCAGTCTCCGCCTGATTATAGTTATCATAATTAACACTAACTGATGTTTCGGTGCCTGTTGCAGCTTCAACTTTTGCTTCAGATACCGCAGTTGCCTGCTCTTGCGCTACCGGTACGACCTTCTCTTTCTCAACAGCCGTTCCTGAATTATCTCCGCAGGCAGTTAATGCCAGCGCAGTCACAATTGCAGTGCTCAATACTAATTTATTCATGGGTTTCTCCTACCTCAAAAAATAATAATGCCCTCTGGGCATAGGGCGTTAGCAAGTTCAACAAGTGACTATTTTATTTCATCAATTCAAAACCATTAAGCTGCCAGGTTTTCTCATTCTCTTCTAATATGAAATGGTACTGAAAAAACTGTGCATTGACAATCTGCTCATTATTTGACTTAATAGAATCCTTTTCTGTAAGAACCGTCATGCCACCATGGCGGACCATGGTGCGTCTGTGCGCGCAGTAGCAGAATACATGCTACAGATTGTCACTACATAAATTAACAACCGACATTATTCCTCACCCATCGAGAGGTTTGCGGTGAGCTAACAGGAGGTATTGCGATGAAGTGGAAATTCCTTGTAGGCGTGCTTGGGATGGTCATGTGGGTGAGCGGGTGTGCCGACACCCATCAAGTCAAAGATCAGGATATCAAACGCGGATTTCTGGCCAATGTCTATCCATTGTTACAACCCGGCAAAGAAGGTGAAGCCAATCTCGTATATATGAACCCCAAAGCCAGGTGGAACAAGTACGATAAGATCATGCTGGATGCCGTTTCCGTGTGGTTAGGGAAAGATTCCGTGGCCACTGCTGATGAGGCTGGTGTCATACCCCAGAATGACGTGCGGGATCTGGCTAATTCCTTTTACCAGAAACTTTCTGAACAATTGGCCAATGATTATACCATCGTGCAAGCCTCTGGGCCTGATGTCATGCGTCTCTCTGTGGCTGTCACTGATGTTGAACATGGTATGCCTTTTCTGGATACAGTCTCAACCGTTGTACCCCAAGCCCGTCTCCTATCTACGGGGAAAAAATTGGCGACTGGCACACACGCCTTCGTTGGTCAAGCAAGTGTGGAGGTTAGGCTCGTTGACTCACTATCAGGGAAACTCCTTGGAGCCGGAATAGACCACCGCGCAGGTGGGAAAACACTTGGCAAGGGAGTGGGATTTTGTAGAGACGTAGACAATATATTTAAG
>QIGV01000222.1 GCA_003230085.1 Gammaproteobacteria bacterium | reverse complement strand
AAAAGTACACACACGAGAGTACTCTGCTTCACAGTTTCATGAGCATACCTTCCAAACAAGTCGGTCTCATCTGCGGTTTTCGGACAAAAATCCTGCGGGAAAATCCGCCAGTGGTATTTTCTACAGGCTCATTATATTACTCGGGGCACACTTCCCTGACCCCTTGACGCTCGTACCATTATAGGTACACTATGCCCATGGGTCGACCTATTCCAGTCGTCTTCTTCAAATTCGACTCAGGACGAGAGCCGGTAAGAGAGTGGCTCAAGAGCCTGGATCGTGAAAACCGCAAAGTGATTGGTGAAGATATTAAGACGCTTTAATTCGGCTGGCCTGTAGGTATGCCGCTGGCGCGAAACTTGCTGATGACCTTTGGGAGTTACGATCCAAATTACCACAAGGCATAGCCCGCACTTTCTTTACCATCTATACACAGAAAATTGTTTTGCTACACGGGTTCATAAAGAAAACTCAGAAAACTCCGCCAAAGGAATTGTCAGTTGCGAAGCGCCGATTGACTAAGTTGAGGTCGAAATAATGGGAACGAAAAATATTGGAACAAGCTTCGATGATTTTCTTGAAGAAGAAGGCCTGCTTGAAGAAGCGACAGCTGCAGCAGTCAAGCGGTATATTGCATTTCAGTTAACTCGGAAAATGTCCGAGAACAATTTGAGCAAGTCAGAAATGGCGCGGCGCATGGAAACCAGTCGATCTGCTTTAGATCGTTTGCTGGACCCATCGAATCCATCTGTAACGTTACAGACTTTGCAAAGCGCAGCGCATGCGCTTGGCGGTCGTATCAAGATAGAACTTGATTTTCGAAATAATGCAGCATGAGTCATATAACCAGCGCAATCAGTTCGCGCCTACGGTGCCGGACCAGCGTACCGCCGGCCGCTGTTGCGGGCGTTATACATTAATAAAAAATGAAACTTAAGACTACGGCTTTAATTACTTTATCTGCACTTATTGTGCACTTTATTTATATAGTGGTTCAGAGTTATCCGTACCTAGTAGATAATCCTGTTAGCTTTTTATTGCGTAGCACTCAATCATTAGGGCTTATATTCTTCTTTACCATGCTTTATCTGTTTAGTGGTGGAAAAGATGACTAATTATGAAAATGAATTGAACTGGAAGCCTCAGAACAATGAAAAGGTTCATTTCAAGATTAGTTTTTTGCAGTCATTACTGCTTCTATTTTTACCCACCTTTCTGCATCTCTTAATTGTTTTTATAGGCAGCTGGTATGATCCGTGCAATAACAACCCTGGATGCATGATTGGCACACCGACATTTTATTTCCTCCTTTTGATTTCAACTCCAACTATCCTCATATTAGCCATCGTAACTTTAATTTTAGCGCTATTAAAAAAACAAGAGTTTAAATCGATATTTAAAATAAACCTTATAATATCTCTGTCGCCTATTTTAATTGCATTTCTTTTTTTTAAGGGAGTTGCAATATCTTCATAACAAATTATTGCACTGGTATTTGACCCACTGTCCATTTTTTCTACCGAAAAAATCGGCAGCGCCTAAAATACCGGTGAGCTCAGGCGTTATGTGTAAATAGAGAAACCATCGTATGGATACAATTGAAAACTCAGAAGTCGCAGAAGTATTTAGGCACTATCCGCAACGCATGCGTCAAAAGCTTTTGCTCCTCCGTCAATTGGTCCTGGATACAGCATCAGAAACTGAGGGTGTTGGAGTAGTGGAAGAAACACTAAAATGGGGAGAGCCAAGCTATGTTTCGAAAGGTGGAAGTACCGTCAGGATGAGTTGGAAAGAAAAAAATCCACATCAGTACGCACTTGCCGGACAGGCGTACCGCCGGTTATTCAGGCGCAACCGTGTTGATCAACACATAATTAAGATGATGCAGTTCGTTCGGGCCTTTGGCCCCCACCAGACCGTCGGCCGCTGATTGTGATATTGGGCACAACAAGTCATGAAACAACGAGGTATACAGAGGCATATAAGCTGGTACGCAAAGGTAGGTGATGAATTCATAGCTGACGAAAATATGGTGAATATAGAGCTAAACTCGTTACAAAAATTATTTAAAGTAGCAACAGAAAACCCAATGTATGACTGTTGGGAAATTAAGGAACATCACGTCAAAATATTACAAAAACATATTGAACACATCATTAATATTAAGAAATATGATTATTTTGTAGAGGCAACACTTATCGATGAATAAATCAGAGGTTCCCTAGATAAAGGCCGGCCAGCAGCATTTAACCTACCATCAGTAAACGTTTTTAATTTCTGAAATAATGAGTAATCTTTAAATGTCAGAATTTTCGTCGCAGTGATATTGCTTGGGTGCCATTCATTACTATCTGCAGACGAGATTAAGCTTGGAGAGTATCTTACAGTCGATGTTGAAGACAGGGACTATACATATCAGTCTTTTCCAGATATGGGGATTGATGAGGAAAGCGGCATGCCATTCTATGCTTTGTACTACTTTTATCCAGTTGCTTCGTAATTATTGTGATTGCGTGATTATCGCACTATCAAGCATTTCTATGAGCTCGTTGCGACTGAAAGCATGTTCCTGCCCCTCGTTAAGTTGTGCATCAGTCAACCCGCCTCCTCGCTTGCGGGCGCTGCGACTGATTTCCGAAACATGGTATCTGCGGGGTTCGGTTAGTTTATGTTTTGCCGGGGGGGATGGAGTCTTTTCCTATGATGCTGGTGGCCAGGGCAATCATGGATGAAATATCGCTGAGGTTGGCGGGGATTACGAGCGTATTGGCTTCTTTTGCGAGATGTCCGAACTGCGTGACGTAGTCTTCCGCGATGCGAAGCTTCATGGCAGCTTCACCGCCTTCGACTTTTACCGACTCAGCCACGCGACGGAGACCCTCGGCTGTTGCTGTCGCAACAGCAAGGATTGCTGTGGCCTCACCCTCAGCCTCATTGATTTGCTGTTGCTTGACGGCTTCTGATTCCTTGATGAGACGCTGCTTGTCACCTTCAGCCTCATTAATCTTTGCGTCTCGCTCCCCTTCTGAATTCTCAGGATAACAGCCCGTTTTTCACGCTCAGCTCTCATCTGTTTTTCCATCGCGCCGAGAACATCAGTAGGCGGATTGATGTTTTTTATTTCATAGCGCAGAACCTTGACGCCCCATGGATCCGAGGCTTTGTCCAGTTCAGAAACGATATTGCCGTTGATTGAGGCTCTTTCTTCGAAGGTGCGATCCAGGTCGATCTTACCTATTTCACTACGCAGAGTCGTTTGCGCCAGCTGGGATATAGCGAATCCGTAATCGGTGATTCCATAGGATGCCCGTTGTGGATCGAGTACCTGGAGATACAAAACACCATCCACACCAACCTGAACGTTATCCCTGGTGATACAAATCTGTTCCGGGATATCGAAAGCCAGTTCCTTCAAACTATGTTTATAGGCAGATCGTTCCAGGAACGGAATCAGAATATGAAATCCGGCGCGCAGTGTCCGACTGTACTTGCCCAGTTTTTCTACTACATAGGCGCTTTGCTGCGGGACAATGACCGCAGTTTTTGCAACCACGATAATGACGATGATTGCAATCGAGATTGCTACCCAAAAGGCTGTTCCCTCTACCATTTCATAAACCTCATTTTTTTATTGATTAACGATTAACTTCAGGCCATCGACCCGGGCAATTTTTACGTTACTGCCCTGTTCGATAACACTGGTACCGCCATTGACTACCGTCCAGGTCGTACCACGATACTTGACACGGCAGGTGTCGCCTGGCGCCACCGTTTCTTCCAGCTTCAATGATTCCCCGGCAAGGCCGCCCTTGAAGCCAGGGGCGCCACTCCTGAGTTTTTGATACAGGCGCCGGCGAAATAACACCATCGTTACGATGGAAAGCACCGCGAACACCAGCCACTGAGCCCACATTGCCAGTTCAAGTCCGGCTAATCCGATCAGCCCCGTGATGATGGCAGCAAGGCCGATGAATACCAGAAAGAAGGCAGCATCAACGCCGAAAAGCTCCGCGCCCAGCAACAAGACTCCGATGATTATCCAACCCCACCAAGGCATATCCGGTTCCTCTGATCAGCCTGCTACATCTTTGCCACTATACACGTCTTCCAGAGGCGGCGGTTTGTGGCCCGGATCCATTCGCCCGTCTTTCAATCGCTGGATATATTCCTTGTAGGCAGCCATCGCCTGTCGTCCGAACATCCACATGATCGGGATATTGGCGAACAGCGCCACGCCGGTTCCTATGCCGGTCAGATTGTCCAGCTGGACATCGGTTTTGATAAAGCCCAGTGTCGCGACAATTATCAGGAGACAAAAGATGATTTTGTAGGGAATAACTGCGCGTTGCCCGGCGAGAAAAACAACGCCCTGCTCACCGTAGTAACTCCATGAAATCATCGTCGATATGGCAAACAGCCACGCAGCAGCTGTGACAAGCCATTTACCCAAACCGGGCGTCACGGTATCGAAAGCTTTCGCCGTCAGTGTGGCGCCGACGTAATTTACATACAGACCCAAATCATTGACGACCGGTCTTTCAGTACTTCCATTCAGGCGGTGCAGCGTGTTGTCACTTTGCACGTTGTAGTGAGCGTTGACGATAACGAATACCTTGTCACCCTCGCTCCAGGATCCTGCTGACCGCTCGGGTACAGCCAGAGTCTCCAGGCTCCACCCGCCTTGCTCGACAGTGATTGCCTGCGGGGCACTGGTCAGTGCTGCTTCCGGTGCCCGGTTCCAGACACCGGTACTCAGGATGACCAGGGCTGTAAAGGTGCACACTACCAATGTATCAATGAAGGGTTCCAGTCCGGCAACAATACCTTCCCTGACAGGTTCATTCGTTTTTGCCGCGGAGTGCACAATTGGTGAAGAGCCTTGTCCTGCTTCATTGGAGAACAACGCGCGCTTCATGCCAAACAAAAAGGCATAGGCCATGGT
>QIGV01000097.1 GCA_003230085.1 Gammaproteobacteria bacterium | reverse complement strand
TCGAGGATAGATGAACCATGAGTATCGTAAGCAAGGCTCTCTTGAAGATGTGTTTGAGTGGGATATTGTGAACTGGTCTGTAGCGTTAACATTTTGGAACAAACACCTGCAAAATTCATTGGTTGGTGCACGCGTACTCGAAATAGGCGCACGGAATGGGGGATTATCGCTGCGGCTCGCTCTGAACGGCGCAGATGTAATTCAATTTAGGTAAACCACCGCCTTTGAAGCATGAGTGATGTGAATGCAGGAACTGATTTTCTCTATTTTGAACCCCGAAACTTGAGTTATAATACCTTGATAAAGAGTGATTCTTCAAGTGCAAAATGCGTCCAAGACACATTGTCACAACCACTTTAGCCAGTTTAATTGCGGGTATTGGTAGTTTCCTGACTATAGTAGTCGTTGCACACGTAGCCTCCACAGTCGAAACGGGGCGTTTTTCCCAATTCGTTATATTTTTCAACATCTTTTATGTACTCACAAATATAGGATTAGCTCAATCTATTACATACAGTCTTGCTGCACGGAAGCGCAGCTATTCAGAAATCCGTACCTTACAAGCGTGGTTTTTTACTGGCCTATTTGGATTGACAACAGCTTTGATATTATTAGTTGCACTTAATACTTCCGCGCACATATTTACACTCTTGCAAATACAGCCGGGTATTCTCATCGTGGCCATGTTAACTGGGGCTGGTTATGTCGCTTTAAATATTCAACAGGGAAGTCTTTACGGTCTATTTAGGTATGATGCAGTGAATACATTGAGTGTTGTACGCGCTCTTCTTCCAATACCGTTCATTGCCATTGCTGCTCTTTGGTTCCATACTGCCCTGATATACGCAGTCGTCTACCTAGTGGCGATGCTATTGGTACTCATAGCAGCTATCACTTGGAGCAGAAGGAAGGCTGATGTAGTGACCATAGCCACAGTGTTTTCTGGAGAATTTAGCAATGAGAAAATGGTTCAATACGGCGGGTATGTTTATGGCGCAAACATGTTTCATTATTTATCCATACGCGGCTTGGCTTTCTTAATAGGCTGGTATGGAACAATATCCGAGGTGGGGTTTTTCAGTATCGCTCTATTGCTCACTGAGGGTCTGCTGCTAATACCCAATTCGGTAGGTCGTGTGGTTTTCCCAAACTCTCCTGATCTCGATTTGCGGGGTCGTAAGGCACGCCTGATAATCAAATTCAGTTTCATGTTTGGTATTCTGGCAACCTTAGGGATTCTATTGTTCGGCAGACTAGTAATTACTCTGATTCTAGGTGCACGTTACTTAGGCGTGTATCAGGTAATGTTATGGATGGTGCCGGCGTTGCCACTGCTCTCTGTAGCGAAGGTTCTTAGCCCAATTATGTCCGGTAAGGGGGCACCACAAATTCCATTTGCTGCTGCAGTGGTGTCATTTTGCGTTTCTGCGACCGTTGGCTTGTTAATATTGCCACAAAAGCCACTAATCGGGGCGTCGGTAGCAATCGATGCAGTTGCGCTAGTGACTTTTGTGGTTATGATTATGGGATACAAGCGGTATTGTGGTATGTCGCTGCGTGAGATCATCATTCCATCCGCAGGTGAGATTTATAAAATTATGAGTTCCATGCGGAGAATCTTGTCGCGTGTCTTATGAACCCTAACGCTGAATCCATCGTCGTAGCGCTCGTGGGGTTTGCCACAGCGATATGCCTAGTGTTAGTTTATGCGCGTGTGTTGCGCCATGCTGATCTTTTAGATCCAGTTGTGATTTTTTCTGTATTTCTTGTCATATTCGTTGTTCCACTACCGCTGCGCACTCTATTCACACTGCAAATCAAAGGCGATGTTACGCCGCACTTGCCGGCGTTGTTGCCATATATGGCGGAGGCTATTTGGTGGACAACGGCTGCTTATATTGCCTTTGCCCTGGCCTATTGGTCAGGGCTTGGCCGGACGCTAGCTTCGATATTCCCGCACCCTCCCATATTGCGTGGACACAGGCCGCTCGGAGCGGCTGCAGTGATCTTATTTGTTTCTCTGGTTTTGCTGATCACCCTGGGCGGGGGCCTAGCTGGAATTGGCGATCTAATTTTGCTTGGCTATGCATCGAGCGCTAAAACATTCGGTCGCGGTTACCTTGCTGTAGGTTTTCCCTGGTTGATAGTTTCCCTGCTATTTCTTTTTTACATGTATGCCACGCACCGCACTACCCGTTGGCTTGTATATGGTTTGGTGGGATCAGCCGTTTTAGCCAGTATGTATTTAATCATGGGTAACCGTTCCTTGGTTATGTACCTATTGATAGCACTTATTTTGTTTGTGCATGTGCAGATACGCAGTTTCTCGAAAAAACAACTATTGGTGTTGACCGTATGCGGGTTCGTAGCGCTTAACGTCTATGGGTTCCTGAGATCGTCTAACTATACATCGCTGACCGGGTACTTCCACAGTACCGGAAACACTCTTCAATTACTTCAACAAAGTGGCAAACTGGATAAGGGTTTATATTATACGTTGACCAATGGAGAATTTGCAGTACCGTTTGAAACGATGCCGCAAATGATTCAGTCTGTAGGCAATACCGTGCCGTATCAGTATGGCAAGACGTTTTTGCAAGCGCCTTTATTCTTTGTGCCTTCTGCATTGTTTCCGAATCGGCCTTTACCTTTAACCAACTGGTATATGAATACTTTTTATGGAAAAACTGCAGGACTTAACCATGGTAGAGCATTTTTTTTCCTTGCTGAGGGCTATCTAAATTTTGGACCTATAGGTGTGCTGCTGGTCGGGATTATGTGGGGATTATATCTCTCGGCCATTGCGGAGTACCGACGCCGCGGTATTGGAAATCCCGGTACCGCAATGATCTACAGTCTTGCCGTGGCATTCATTCCACGACAGATCGCAGGCTCTTTTGTTACGCTCCTAGTGGCATTGCCTGAACAGAGTTTGGGTGCAGCCGTAATTGGGATTGTTGCAGCATCACTCGGTGCTGGCTGGGTGTGGCGCCTCCGTGTCCAAAGACAACAATAATATGACAGGTATCGACAGACGGATCGAACGATTCGATCTCTTCATAACCGGAGCAAGCGGGTTTGTAGGTCAAGCGTTCATACTTCGTCTCAAGGAGTGCGTTAACCTGCGCGTTGCGGCTGGC
>QIGV01000148.1 GCA_003230085.1 Gammaproteobacteria bacterium | reverse complement strand
CCTGCCAGATAATCATTAAAGTCAGTTCCGGTCAGGTTTTCAATACTATCCAGATTGGTAATCGTGCGCCATGTTCCAGAAGCAAGATCATCTTCATCCCTAGTCCAGCCCTCTACGCCTACAAATGACAGATCAACCCACACCGCTGAGACAAATTGTGAATAATCTGCCGTGTCTGTTCCGACCCCGCCATTTAGAACATCAAGACCGCCAGTGTATGAAAGGACATTATCATTGTCATCCCCTGCCAGATAATCATTAAAGTCAGTTCCGGTCAGGTTTTCAATACTATCCAGATTGGTAATGGTGCGCCATGTTCCAGCGGCAAGATCATCTTCATCCCTGGTCCAGCCCTCAACTCCGGCAAATGACAGATCAACCCACACCGCAGAGCCAAATTGTGAATAATCGGCCGTGTCTGTTCCGGCCCCACCATTTAGAACATCAAGACCGCCGGTGTATGAAAGGACATTATCATTGGCATCCCCTGCCAGATAATCATTAAAGGCAGTTCCGGCCAGGTTTTCAATACCATCCAGATTGGTAATGGCGCGCCATGTTCCAGCGGCAAGATCACCAGTATCCCTAGTCCAGCCCTCAATCCCGACAAATGACAGATCAACCCACACCGCTGAGACAAATTGTGAATAATCGGCCGTGTCAGTTCCTGCCCCACCGTTTAGAACATCAAGGTCACCACCATTGCTGACAGAAAGGCGCAATGTATCATTGCCTGCCATACCATTAATAATGTCACTGCCTGCTCCACCGCTAATGATATCTGCACCGGCTGCATAATCAGCACCAGTGATAACATCATCACCATCCAATCCATCAACAGTTTGTCCTAGCCCGTAAAGCGTGACAATGTCATCCCCGGCAGTAAACTCATCACTGGCATAGGAGAATATCTGGCCATAAATGCCAGCAAAAGAGCCATCCTGACCGTTGGAGGTCCAGGTGACGACAAATCCACCGCCATCAAGCGCAGTGACTGAGGGGATAATTTGGTTAGAGGCCGTGTAGGTGTTAATCTGAAATTCAGACCCCGCTGCAGCCCCACTAACATCGTAACGCTGACCATACACGCCAGCGTTGGAGCCGTCCTGCGCCCAGGATTGCCATGTGACAACAAAACCGCCGTCAGATAGCGCGATCACTGAAGGGTCGCTTTGCGAGCTGCCGATATAGGTATTAATCTGAAATTCAGACCCAACAGCCCCCCCTGCAGCGTCATAGCGCTGACCATAAATGCCAAAAGCGGAACCATCTTGATTGAGTGATTCCCAAGTCACAACAAATCCCCCATTGTTGAGAGCGGTGATTGAGGGGTCTGTTTGGTTAGAGGTCGTGTAAGTGTTAATCTGAAATTCCGCACCTGCTGTTGTGCCATCTGCATTATAGCGCTGACCATAGACACCGAAGTTAGAGCCATCCTGCAGGTTGGATTCCCAGGTAATCACAAACCCGCCATCTGAAAGCGCGGTGACCGAAGGGTCTTGTTGGTTATTGGCCGTATAGCTATTTATCTGAAATTCTACACCAGCAACAGTGCCATCAGCATTATAGCGCTGGCCATATACACCGTAGCTGGAGCCGTCCTCCTGCCCAGCGGATTGCCATGCAATCACAAACCCACCATTGTTAAGGGCAGCAATCGACGAGTTTTGTTGATCATTGGTCGTATAGCTATTGATCTGAAACTCAACTCCTACTGTGGCGCCACTTGCATCATAGCGCTGGCCATAGATGCCATCGCCAGAGCCATCCTGTCCGCCAGATTCCCAAGTTACAACAAAACCGCCACCGGAAAGAGCGGTGACTGCGGGGTCGGTTTGCGAGGCGGGTATATAGCTATTGATCAGGAATTCTGCACCTGCTGGAGTACCATCAGCATTATAGCGTTGGCCAAAGACGCCACTACCCGAACCATCCGACGATTCCCATGTTATAACAAAACCACCACCGATCAGGGCGGTTATTGAGGAAACTTGCTGGCTGTTGGTTGTCTCGGTATTGATCAAAAATTCTGTGCCAGTTGTTACAGGTGTTGTCATAGGAAATACCCTCTTTGCAAAAATCTATTGAGTTACACTATAATAACCATTTTTATCTTTGCCGCATCACCCAATTGAGGTATATTGGTATTTTATTAGATGTTTTGTTCACTTTTTTGGGAAAATCATGGCGATTGCCGATAAAAACAAGGCGCAGTTAATTGCTGAAATCTATGAAGTGATACTCAAACCAGAGCGCTATGATAGGTTTATGGCATTGTGGGAAAGCCATATTTCTTTGACAATTAACGAGCTAGAATTGCTGGATAAAAATGATTCTGCGATTGTCAAATATATTAATGATGAAGAACTGGAGGCCCATTTTCAACGTGTGTATGAAATATTAGAAAAATTGGGGCGTGAGGGGAAGGAAGTTGCCAGCCCTGAGCAATTTTTAAGGCAAAAGAGAGAAGCGGCATTCTTTATCACTGACAATGAAAAAATAGGGCATCAGAATGAACCCGCCAAAATATTGCTTGGTGACATTGCTTTATTTGGTGGATTGTCAAAGCGCATTGAAAAAAGTGATTATAAAAAACTAAGAGAAATGCTGTTCACTCTTGATAGATTAGACGCCAGCGAACAGGTTCATGTTTTTCATTTATATATCTCTTCTGACAAACCAGAAGACAAAGTTAAAAAGCGATTGTTTTTAGCAAAGACGATGCGATTTTCGCGCAATCAGCCAGCTTTGCTATGCCTTTACGAAATGGGAGTGGACTGGAACGAAGGGTTTGAGGCTTTGCTTAAAGATGCCTTTGCATTGACCACCAGCGAATTGTCAGTTGCGCATGGATTATGCGAGGGAAAAACGCTTAGTGAGATTGCCAGCGAGCGTAAGCGTTCATATCACACGATACGCACGCAGGTAAAAACTATGCTAAAAAAGACGGACATCGCATCGCAAACCGATCTTGTGCGAATATTCGCAACTATGGCTTCTCATGGTCAAGGGCGCAACGTTAAATCATTAAATATATTAAAGCTATTAGAAACTGGCCAGCAGATATTTATCCCTGTTGAAGGGGGCCGCAATATGCCGGTTCATCAAATTGGAGCGAAAGACGGTCGCCCGGCATTGTTTATTCACGGCATGCTTGATGGAATTG
>QIGV01000140.1 GCA_003230085.1 Gammaproteobacteria bacterium | reverse complement strand
GTTTGATTATAATATATTATATTATGGAATATTCAGATGAAATGTTGGCTGCAGAAAATATCACCCCCAGCAGTCGTCAGCAAAACACATTCTGATCAATTTTGTGCTATACCAAACCGATGCGATTGAACAGCGCCGCAAAATTGTTGCTAGTCAAACTGGCAATTTTCTCGAGCGGTACGCCCCGCAATAACGCTATTTGTTCGGCTACATAGCGGACATAAGCCGGTTGATTGGGTTTACCTCTGTTGGGTGTTGGCGTGAGGTAAGGACTGTCTGTTTCCACAAGTATTCGATCTTCAGGCATTTGCTTGACTACTGAGCGCAGGTCTTCAGCATTTTTGAATGTGATGATGCCGGAAAATGAGATATAGAAACCCAACTCCATTGCCGCCAGTGCCGTTTTCCAGTCGCCTGTAAAACAATGCATTACCCCGCGCACCTGCTGAGTGCCCTCTTCTTTAATTATCCTCAAAGTGTCTTCGTGGGAGTCACGGGTATGAATGATCAGCGGTAAATCAGTTTCTATCGCCGCGGCAATATGGCGTCTAAAGCGATCCCTTTGCCACTCCAGGTCACCCTTGTTATAAAAGTAATCCAGTCCTGTTTCACCAATGGCAACCACCCGGGGATCATCTGCCAGTGCAACCAGTTCCTTAGTGCTTGGCTCGACTCCCTCTTGTTCGCTGGGATGTACGCCTACAGAAGCATAGACATGATCGTACTGGTGGGCTAGCGATAACACGGCGGGAAAATTTTCAAGATTGATGCTCACACACAGCATCTTCTCAATACCGTACTCTTGAGCTTTGGCCATTACGGCATCAAGGTTCCCACCCAGTTGGGAAAGATCCAATCGATCCAGATGACAGTGGGAATCCACGAGGAACATGAGGTAATCATTCTTTTCTTGTAGATTGGGGGTGAACACCTCTAGTGAACCCCCAGCATGCCTGCGCGATTATTTATCACGATACGCTCAAATAAACGTGTCGTGGTTTCGTTCAGGCTCTATTTATAAATTTCTGAATAACAGTCTATCTCATTTTTACATGGTGTGCGTCATGCGGTCCGCTGTTAAGGCGCCAGCTAGATAAGTCTCAATTTTGTTACGCACTGCCTCGCCATCTTTATCTTTAAACTGAACACCGATGCCAGACACAAAATGCCCATGGGCACCTTTAGGATTGATCCAGGCCACGGTTCCGACCACAGGCATTTTTTCTGTTTCGTCCATCAGTGTCAACAAAATAAATACCTCATCACCGAGTGCATAATCCTTATTCATGGGGATAAATATCCCTCCACCTTTAAAAAATGAGATATAGGCTGAATATAACGATCCCTTGTCCTTAATAGTCAGCGAGAGAATCCCAGGTCGCTGGCTTTGTTCATTGCCGCGTGTATTTGATTGATTTTGCTCGGTCATTGTCTTGGTTGGGTTCAATTTTAGTTATCGTGACTGTTCGTTAGCGGGGTTTGGATTTGCCAGGCAATCAATAAATCTTCCAGGAGCAACTGTTGGTTGACCTGGCTATTGAGCCGGTTTATGGCTTTTGAAATTTCATCAATTCTCATAAATATAACATTAATATCAATCAGTTCTGAAACATTAGAGAGTGGCTGCCTTAAGTCAAGATTGGAAAGATGAGGCGTCGCCCCCGACATTTTGAGCCGCACCATATCCACTAACCAGCTATATAAGCAATATAGCGATTCTTTTGCGCCCAACTTTAGCCATTTAGATGCCACCGAGACAGGGTTGGCCTGGCCCGCAATAATTTTTTCTAAATCCTCAAGCATTGGAAGTCTTTGTGAAAACAGATCACTCTCGGCCAATTCCAGGGCGGCAAATGGCGCACCATTGGTAAGCCCCAGCAGAACATCGACATTTTCTGTGTTGGATATCTTTTTCAACAGCCAATCATGGGCATCTTTTTTATTGGGTGGTGAAAAGAGTATCTTTTGGCATCGACTGCGGATGGTTGCACTAATGCGCGCCGGTTTATCAGTTACCAGGATAAGAATCGTGCCATAAGGTGGTTCTTCAAGGGTCTTCAGCAAGCTGTTAGCAGCGTTCTCATTCATCTGGTCGGCAGGTGAAATCTGGATACACCGATAGAGTCCGTATTGGGACTTCAGGCTCAGAAAGCCGGATATCTCTCGAATCTGATCAACCCCGATAATTTTCTTGTCTTCGAGAGGGTTGACCACCTTGTAGTCGGGGTGATTCTCTGCAGCAAATAATTGGCAACTCCGGCACTGACGGCAAACACTACCGACATTGTCACTATTTTCACACAGAATTGCCTGACTCAGGCGTTGGGCAAACTGGTTTTTCCCAAGCCCTGGCGGCCCGGCAAATAGTAATGCGTGGGGGAGACTCTCTCTCTGTAGACAGTCAATTAGAAGTTGCCAATTACTGCTATGCCAGCTTGGAAGTTCGTCGTTCATGCCTGTGAAAGTCTCATATATCGATCAAGACTGATCGTCAGCTGATCCTGGACAGACGCTATAGATTGACTGGCATCGATGATCTGAAAACGATCTGGCTCATGCCTGGCCCTCTCGAGATAACACGCCCTGACTCTGTCAAAAAAATCATGCTGTTCCTTTTCAAAGCGGTCCGCTTTGTTACGTTTTCCCGCGCGCTGTAAACCGATATCAACGGAGACATCCAGCAGCAGTGTTAGCGAGGGACGCAATGTACCCTGTACCCAGTTCTCCAGTGTGGCAATGCGTTCAGAGGTAATACCTCGACCACCGCCCTGATACGCATAGGTCGCGTCTGTAAAGCGGTCGCAGAGTACTGTTTTCCCACTTACTAGTGCTGGTTTAATCACGGTAGCGATATGCTCAGCCCTGGCTGCAAACATCAGCAGCAGTTCAGTATCGTCAGCCATACCGTCATGGCGATGGGCCAGCAATATTTCACGGACCTCCTCCCCGAGCAGGGTTCCTCCCGGCTCACGGGTTATTAGCACTTCATCGTTCAGCGCTTCAAAATAGGTTTTGATATAGGCAAGATTAGTTGACTTGCCTACACCCTCAATACCCTCAACTGTTATAAATCGATCACATTTCATGATACTAGCGCTTTAGTTGATACTGTCTAACTGCTGCATTGTGCTCCTCAAAAGTGGCAGAAAACTGGTGGCTGCCATCACCACGTGCAACAAAGTATAGTTCATCTCCTTGTTCGGGGTGGAGTGCGGCGTAGATGGCTTCG
>QIGV01000130.1 GCA_003230085.1 Gammaproteobacteria bacterium | reverse complement strand
TTGCTTTGATAATCATTCGGTGCAGTGGCTGTCATGTCACTGGTTGCATAATTGACCGTAACGGTATTGAGGCTGCTGGTGGATAAGGTGATGTTGAACATTGCAGCCGTAGTGCCTGTGTTACCTTCAGCGATGCTGATGTCTCCAACGTGCAATGTCGGGAGCGTGACAACATCATCATCGTTTGTGACCGAATCACCACACGCACTGAGAATGGTGCTAAGGACGAGAGCTGTACAAATTTTGCCAGCCAGGTTTTGGTTAATTAATTTCATAGACGTGTCATTATCCTGTGTCAATATGTTGTTGCATTGCAAGCTGCGACCAGCGGTACGGAAAGGACAATCCGGGGTTGTGCCGGTTTGTCAAGGCTTTGAATTCATGTACAGGTATCAATTTCCAGTATGTATGAATATATTGTGTGATGCCGCGCCAGGGTCTGATTCTCTTTTTTTGATTCAACAAGGTTGTCGTAAACTTGCTCGCATCAAGTGATGGGTGAGTCAGACCTCTTTAATTCGCTTTCCAGTTACTAACGGAACAGCGGTGGCGTTGTATCCATATTATCGGGAAATTAATGTCTCTTCTTTTGGGGCAAAAGTGTTAAGTGAGCCACAAATTTTTGTGCTCGGGAGCTTGTCAGGCTCATTTTCGCGATCATTTTGTTGTTGTCCAGTAGATTCTTCATTCTAGTGCCGCGTTGAATTTGCCGGTTGATCTGACTGAAAGTGTGGAGCAGATCGCAAAATCACTTGTCTGTGGTCAAGGTTCAGTGTACGGAGGCGATTGGTTGAGGGAATGGAAAGAGAGTGTCACTCCATCATGGTCCGGTCATTGTGTCCAAACGTGAAATGGTAATGCAAGGGAACCCAGCACCCTCTTGCTGCGTTAGCTGACACGGAGACAGAAAAGTATATGACCTAGATCCTGCAAGTGCTCGCGCTCACTCAGCACAAGCGCTTGATTCGTAGAGCGAGATGAAACTTTTCGGTAATCACAATAAGGATTACGTTCAAAGTTGTCATTCACTCTACGAATCAACATCTTGCACTGCGCAAGCACGATCATTTGCAGGATCTAAGTATGAGTTGTTTCAATATGAGTTTCCTCAATTATGTATGGTGAACAAAATGACTAAGTATTTTCCCCCCACATGGATCATTTTTGGTATTTTAATGGTCTTGGGTCTGCCGGGAACAGCATCCGCAGCACAACATCAAGCCCAGTTTGCTGATATTGATTACGACGTGGTGTATGTGCGTTGCCCCCGGGGCAAAGAGCCGGTTTTGAGTCCCGGCTCTGGAGTTACCCCACGGCAATTACTGAATTGGAACGGTGTTAATGACCTGTGGCTGTCGGCCAACAACAACGTTTATCACCAGCCTGGTTGTGATCTGGTCTTACATGACTCCAGCATGACACCCGGTGATCCTGCCGCAGAGACAGTGCTGGTTGACTGCAACGAAGATGACACCTCAAGCCCCGTATGCTCGGTGGTAGACCCCAATGTCTCTTTTGATGGTCGTTATGTGGTGTATACCAAGTTCATTGATACCCGCACCTTCGTTACTGATCTCGGTATTCGAGGGCTGACGACTATGGGTAGACAGAGCTTTATGAAGCTTGACCCTGAAGGAAAGCTTGGCGCTAACAATAACTATTTTGCCGTCATGGATCATGTTAATTTTAAACCTTATGACGCTCCGGCGTTGGTTTTTATGTACGATTTGCTCACGGGCGAAAATGTGCAGGTGTCGCCTGATAGCAAGATGTTTGCTGGCCGTGCGCACCCGGGTAAGAGTGAGGAGTGGAGTTCCAGGATACCCGTGATGGATACCGGCCCATTTTTTATGCCCGACGGTCGCATTGGTTTTACCAGTAATCGTGAGCAGGGTTTTAGCATGTTCCAGCTGTTTGCGATGGACGGTGATGGGAAAAATATGGAGGTGCTGAGTCATCGCGCCATGGCAAACCAGCTGCACCCCATCACCTTGATGGATGGACGCATTGTTTACACTAACTTTGATCGCATGCTGCAACGTGTGACCAATAATAATTTCTCTTTATTTGAAATCAATCCTGATGGTTCCGCACCGTTTATTTTTGCGGGCAAAAATGATGCCACAAAATGGTCGTATCATTACACTACCCAGCTGTCGGATGGCGACATCATTACCACCTTGTATTACAACCATCAGCAGACGGGGCTGGGTGCATTTGAGCGTTTTCCAGTGAATCCGCCGGGGCCGGATTTTGTGCATCGGTCCATTTCCGTCGGTGTGGCGGGTGACGTACTTACCACGTTGCCGGATACCTGGAGAACGGGGAACCAGCTGTTACCGTTCGCCCGCCCCGGGCAGTTTCGTCTGACGCCGCAGGCGGGTGCTGGTGATACTCAAATGCCTCGTTACAAAAATAGCGCGGATTATTTTGTACACCCGGTGGATGGTCGTACTGTTGTCATGAGCGGCCGTTTCACTCATCCTGCTGCGGCACCTGATAATGATTTGCTGGCCACTTACGCAATAGGTGGTGCCTCCACTATTGGCAGTTCTGTGTTTCGGGACACGACGCTGGCGGCTGTCAAGGAAGTCATTGGCAAGGATGCCGGCATCTGGCTGCTGCCGCTGGAACCCAACAGTACCCGCCAGATAGGGCACATTGCTGATGATGCCCAGGTCGTCGTGGACTTTCCCCAGTACCACGAAATTATGCCGCGTGCTGTGGTGAGTTATCAGAATATCTATGGCATTCCACGTCCTGACCCCGATGGTGAGCGACCATCCACCAGCAATAATGGTGATCAAGATCCACGTCTGCCTGCTGGTGTGCCCTATGGTCTGACGGGTGCAGCTTCCATGTACGACCGGGAAACCCGCTCGCTTAATGGCACGCCCTGGAATATGAAGGATGGTGGTGGTGCCATGTCAGGGCGTACCTATATGAATCTGGCAGTCAGTGGTGCTGAACTGGCTATTTTTGATAACGATGAAATCTATGGTGTGCGTGTTCTCATGCCCGTGCCCAATATTCCCAAAGAGGCTTATAGGAACGAGGAAAAGTGGTCCGGTTTCCAGCAGCATCACTTGCGTATTCTTGGTGAGTATCCGGTGCGCAAGCCCAATGCGGAAGGGGCAGAGCCTGATGATGCGCAAGGCAATCCGGATACCAGTTTTATTGTAAGGGTACCCGCTGACACACCTTTCCTGATGCAGACTATCGATAAACGTGGCATGGCGCTGGATATCGAAACCA
>QIGV01000057.1 GCA_003230085.1 Gammaproteobacteria bacterium | reverse complement strand
GGATTGCTCCGGTTTTCTGATCCAGGGCAAGCGCGTTCAACTTGTGCATTGTTCACCTTATTCGTTGCATAAGTATTTGCACCATAGCCCCCTCTCCCTATGGGAGAGGGTGGGGGTGAGGGGATAAAATACATGAAAATACTTATGCAACGATTAATAAATAAAATAAATCTACCCGAATATCATGATTATTGATACTCGGGTATGATGCCAGTATTGTGGAAAATCACATACGGCGCAATACGCTACACCATTACGCCCTGCATGAGCCGGCCTCCATAAAATAAACTCGTATTAATAACAGGGTATCCCATATGTCTCAACAACCATCGAATCTGGACAAAGCGATAGCGCTTATCGACACCGCCAATCGTGAAGATCCAAATCAAGTGACGGTCGACGGTAAAGTCTGGCCAAAAGAACTCCTTTACTCGCAACGTATGTCTGACATGTTACAGCGCTATGTGCCTGATGCGGATGATGCCATGACGCTGGCGATTCATGCTCAGCATATTCAGCGCTGGAAATCCCCCCGGAGTGCCTACCCGATGGATCGCATTGGCTATCTGAAATGGCGTAAAGATTTGTATCAGTTTCATGCGCAAACGGCCGCTGATTTACTGGCTGAGGCAGGTTATGGTGAAGATGCTATCAACAGGGTAAAGCTTGCCGTGGCAAAGAAAGAGATAAAAAACAATCCGGACACGCAATTGCTGGAAGATGTTAGCGCGCTGGTATTTATCGAGCACTACATGTTGGAATTCGCCAACAAACACCCCGAGTACGAAGAGGAAAAGTGGCTGGATATTATCCGCAAAACCTGGAAGAAAATGACTGACCGGGCGCAACAGTTCGCGCTCTCGGGTGGCATCAAGCTCCCTGAGCCGCTGGTCCCCCTTGTCCAGAAGGCGGTCGCAAACCGTTGACGGGGGATAATGATAATTCTTTGTATCAACGTTTGTTACCGACCCCGACTTATCAAATGCTTATACTCACTTTGACTGCGGGTAATAGTTCTTATTTTATGTGGAATGATTGCGTAAAAAATATGGTAGTCTTACCTATATGAAAGATCGTTCTATCCACCTTCTTCTGCTGACCAGCCCGGCAAAAATCAGGATTGTCAGATCTTTTCTTGCAGAATGTGATGCGATTGAATCCATTCACGCGGTTTCAGAAAAGTCTGGCTGGCTCAAAGCCATGCAAAACAACCACTGGGATCTCATTCTCAGTGATCTCCATATATCAGACTTTGACTGTCTGGATCTGCGTGATTACCTCCGTGATCATGAACTGGATATCCCGGTTCTGTTGATGGCTGAAACTGGTCTGGAAGATGAGCTGCTCGCCTGTCTTGAAAATGGATTTGAATATTGTCTGCTGGAACACACGCAACAGTTTGAAAAATTGCCTTCCCTGCTGGATGCGATGATCGTTCGGCTGAAGAAGTTCAGGCAGCAACAGGCTATCGGGGACAATCTGCTTGAAGTCCGCGAACGCTATCAGGATATTTTTGATAACACCAGTGATCTCATTCAGTGCCTTGCCGCTGATGGCGCCTTTCTTTATACCAACAAGACATGGCGTGAGGCCATGGGCTATACCGAACGGGAAGTGACTTCACTGAATCTGCTTGATGTTTTACACCCGGATAGCCGAACCTGTTGTCATGATCGTTTTGAGCGGCTGAAGCAGGGAGAATGCCTTTCTGCCATTGATTTCAAGTTTGTCAGCAAATCCGGAGAGACGGTTTATCTTCGTGGCGATTGTGGTTCGATTATTCGTGACGGAGAAGCGATTTCTACTCGTGGTATTTTCAAAAACATTACGGACAAGATAAAAACCGAAGAAGCCCTGGAAGCCAGTGAGGCGCGTTATCAGATTCTGTATGAAAATGCGCCGGACATTTATACCACGATCTCCCCCAAAGGCACAGTATTGTCAATCAACCATACCGGCGCACGCCTACTGGGCTACGAAGTCGATGAACTGGTTGGTCAACCCGCGCTGAATATTGTGTACCCGGATGATCACAAAAAAGTGCGGCGCTATATTCAGAAACAGTTTGATAAGTTTAGTCCCGACAATGGCATTGAATACCGTAAAATATGCAAGGATGGCAGCGTGTTCTGGGTGCATCAGCGTGTTAATCAGGAACCGCAGACCTGTGAACCACGTTTACTGGTAGTCTGCCGGGATATTACCGATCGCCGGGATCTGGAAGAACAATTGATCTATCAGGCAGCCCATGATTCGCTGACCAATCTGATTAACCGGCGTGAATTCGAAAAACGTTTACACGAGGTATTGTCTTCGCCAGAAAAATGTAAACATGTCCTTTGTTATCTGGATCTGGATCAATTCAAAGTTGTCAATGATACCTCAGGCCATATTGCCGGAGATGAACTTCTGCGCCAGGTAGCCGGATTGCTGATTCAGCGGACACGTTCGCGGGATACACTGGCGCGTATTGGGGGCGATGAATTTGCGGTATTGATGGAAGATTGCCCACTGGAACAGGCCGAACACTTTGCAAACAGAATCAGGGAATCTATCGAGGGCTTCCGGTTTCAGTGGGGTGATCGGCGTTTCAATATTGGTGTCAGCATCGGTATCGTCCCGATTCTTGAAAATGATATTAATTTGAATGATATTCTGAGCTATGCGGATTCCGCCTGTTATACGGCAAAAAAGCAGGGGCGCAACCAGGTGTATGTACGACGTAAGAGCGACCTGACGGTATCCGAGCGTGTCGGTGAAATGTGCTGGGTTTCCAGTATCAATGAGGCGCTGGAAGGCGATCACTTTCGTTTATATGCTCAGCCCATTCATTCCTGCAATAAAAAAACAGCGGGAGAGCGATTTGAAGTTCTGCTGCGTATGAAAGATGGCGACAAGATTATTCGCCCGGGTGCCTTCATGCCTGCGGCTGAACGCTATAATCTATCGACCCGAATCGATCGCTGGGTGTTGAAAAATCTGATGAAGTGGTTTGAGCAACACCCGGATTTTTCGCGCCGCCTGGATGTTTGCTCGATTAATCTATCTGCCCTGTCCCTATGCGACAAAAATTTCAGCCAGTTTGTATTTGACTTGCTACAGACATCCCCCTTGCCTCAGCATAAAATATGTTTCGAGATTACCGAAACAGCAGCAATTTCCAACCTGTCCCGGGCGGTGGAATTTATTGACGTGCTCAAACAGGCCGGTTGTCATTTTGCACTGGATGACTTTGGCAGTGGTCTGTCTTCTTTTGCTTACCTCAAGAACCTGCCTGTGGATATGATCAAGATTGATGGCACGTTTATTCGTAACATCAGCAACAACAATATCGAGCGTGCGATGGTAAAATCCAT
>QIGV01000088.1 GCA_003230085.1 Gammaproteobacteria bacterium | reverse complement strand
CCTCGGTGAGTGTAGCCTCCTTCGGGATGCCGTAGTTCCAGCGGTAGCGATTAATGAGCTCCTGGCCCCGGGGTTCAGTCATCACTTATTAGCTAAACTCTGACTTGCTGCCGACTCATCCTCTGGTTTTCCGGTCAGCCTGGCCTTGGTTTCAAGGCGGTTGAAATGGACATCGACCGAGTCCACCACAATTCGGGCCTGCGGGCAGTAGCGTGCAAGTAGTCCAAGATAATCCTGACGGGCCTGAGAATGAAACTCGAACCAGACAATGTCGGGTTTGAAGTATTTAAGCACATGCAGCAGATCACCCTCACCCAGTGTGATGCCAGCATGCTCCAGCCGCGCACTGGCTTCATTGCGAGGCAGAACTTTGCCTTTCGTACTTAGGGCACAAAAAATTAGTTTGTGCTTATGCGCCAGTAGCGACAGCAGTGTGTAAAAGCGAAGGTCTCCAGAGGCCTGGTCCGGTTGGGAAAAAGAATCGGAGATCACTAGCACACTCAAATTATAAGTCGAATTCATCTTTATTTCGTTCTCATACACTAGCATGCTTGGTTCGGGGTATACGCGGAATGCATGTCATTTGTTTGAATTGATTTTATTGAAGCCTGCGTAACCAAATGCTGCCCGTGATAGTTAGTTCACTGTTTGGTTGTGTTAGACAGAGGGGCATTTTCTCAGCGACCAGATCATGGTATACCTGCTGCAGGTAATTGTTGAAAAACACGATTTCAAAATCTCGGTTATATTGCAGAAAGGCACGCAACAGATAAGACTCATTCCATGATCTTCCGTCGTATATCCACTTTTTAGGATATTCGAAGGGGAAGAAGACATCGTGGATGTGGATATGAACCCCTGGATTGAGTGCAGGGATGACCTCGAAAAACAAATAATTCACATCACTTCCGACTCGGCTGACATGTGTCGAATCAATAAACAGGATATCTCCTGATTGAAGCGACGAGAATATGTCAAGCGTTACATCTTGAACGAAGGACGGAATGATTCTTATATGTTCATTTTTCTTGTCATCGCTCGTCAACAAGCTTTCAAGCCGCTCCGGATAAGGCTCGATGAAGACGAATTCCATCTCGCTATCAAGGAATCGGTCTCGCGTGTCCAGTGCCGCCGCAGATGAAAAGCCTGACCCAACTTCAATGAATCGCCGTGGCTTGAGTTGACGTAGCATAGAATACAGACATATCCCATCAGAATAGGCGTAAAAATCATTGTTAAGGTAATAGCGGAACCCGCTGCTGGGGTCTTCCGGGAAAGGCAGATCCCCATAATTCCCTGCAAAGGATTCCAGCAATTTCAATTGTTCGGATGTATTGAGATCAATTCCTAAAATTTCATTGATAGGCTTTTCGAATATTTGTGTGTGCCTGCTCTTGATTTCTTCAAGATTCGGAATGGGAGAGTAATAGTGGCCGGGGGGGACATGCCCTTTCTTCCAGACAGAAAGTGTTTTGTTCAGGCTGGAAACTTTCGTATTCAGCACATTGCGCTCCTGCACCAATGCACTAACACCAGGTAATTGTCTTCCTAAGAGTTTCAGCATATTGCCAAGCATTTTGTTACTCCGATTTCGATTGCGGGCAGATGTCAAGTACTATACGCACAAACGAGCTAGACTTAAGGTTTGTGGCAAGCAATACCGTCATCATAAAAAAGGCAGTCGATATTTTTCACCTGCCAATTTGTGTTCAATTTAAAAAAACCGCCACCGCACTGAGGCGAGGAGCGCTGCAGCGTGTTGCTGACTACCCTGAAATGGCAGCGATTGTCTACATAAAATATGTTCTTGATGGGGTCTTCCACGTCAATGCTTATGCGGGTTGCATAGGGGCCAGGTAACAATGGAAATCTGTCAATCGCCATTGACAACTCGTGCATACCTTGCGGTAGGGTCTGCTCTCTAAGGGATTCAGGCGTGATGGCAGTAGTGAGCTGAATGAAATCGGTAGTATGGAATCCGACAAAAAATATTGGGTTTGCTATTATCCGACTGGCCTGAACCTTGATGATCAGCTTTGCGGGGCTATTATATTCAATGGTGTCGGTTCGCTGTCCTTCTGCATCTACAAAGTAGAGATCAATTAGTTCCACTTCTCCAGTGGTTAATGCATTGGTGTACTTGGCTTCTGTCTGATGTGCAATTATCGCAAGATCGCTTTGTTCGTAAAAGTTGTTGCAAACCTTTTGGGCCTTTCCATCTATCTTGAAACGGCCATGATCCATCAGAATTACGCGCTCGCAGATCCTTTCCACCTGGCGGATGTTATGGCTCACCAACAGCACTGTTTTTCCCTGCCGCTTGATCAACTCCTCCATACGGTCGAAGCACTTGCGCTGAAACGCCAGATCGCCTACTGCCAATACTTCATCGACGATGAGGATTTCTGCCTCGATGCTCGTTGCTACAGCAAACGCGAGCTTGACCTGCATGCCCGAGCTGTAACGTTTGACGGGCGTATCGATGAATTCCGCCATTTCAGCGAAATCGACTATCTCGTCGAACTTCTTATTGATTTCCTGGCGCGACATGCCGAGGATAGCGCCATTAAGGTAGACGTTTTCACGCCCGGTGAAGTCGGGCATGAAGCCAGCGCCTACTTCGATGAGTGGTGAGATGCGTCCCTTTACCTCGACTGAGCCGCTGGTAGGGGTACTGATTCGGGCCAGCATTTTGAGCAGGGTGGATTTGCCGGCGCCGTTGTGTCCGATAATGCCGACGACTTCGCCGGGCTCGATAGAGAAGCTCACGTCATCCAGGGCCTTGAACAGCGGGCGTTCTTCAACTTTTTTACCAGTCAGGCGTGCGGCAGTGTTGAGCAAGGTCTGCTTGAGGCCATGCATAGCGCCCAGGCGGTATTCCTTGGTGAGGTGTTCAACTTCAATAATGGGCATGGGTTCGAATTCAGATGACGTCGGCGAAATAGCTTTCGGCGCGTTTGAAGTAAAGGTAACTCAGCGGCAGCAGGATGGCGACCATGATGGCGCCGGGGATCATGGCGGACAGATCCGGTGGCTCGTTCCGTAGGACAACACTCTGGAAGGCATCAATGATGCCAGCCAGGGGGTTGAGGGTGTACAGGGTATAGAGGGTATCGGACCACTCGCCAGCGGCCTGCTGTATGAGCAGTTTGTCCTTGACCAGTTGCAGGGGATAGATGACCGGCGAGGCATACATCAACAGGGATAGCAGGACCGGCAGGGCTGCGCCGACATCGCGGAAATAAACGTTGATGGCAGCGCCGACGAAGGCAATGGTCAGTGCTGCCAGCACGGCGTAGAGGATGATGAGGGGCACCCACAGGATGTAAATGCTGGGCAGCATCTGGTACCAGACCATTAGCCCC
>QIGV01000110.1 GCA_003230085.1 Gammaproteobacteria bacterium | reverse complement strand
GAAGGAGGTGTTTATTCACCCTGAGAACTCCGATCCGAGCCTGAAAAGCCCCAAATAACACTTGATTCAGGGGAGGCGTCCATATATGTCTTTAACTATTGAAATCCGTAGCGGAGCCATGGGTGTCTTTAACTATTGTATTGTTTTCTGTACGCCTGCCACGCAGGCGTTGTGATAGAAAATTCTGGGTACCCACCGCTTTGCCAGTACTATGATCTTCGAATTCGCACGACATTCATCACTTCAAAAATGACGCTGCCTATTGTTTCCGATTCCGGGTAAAAAGTCAGATTAACCCGCGCACCTTTCAGGCTCTTGTAGACTGTCTTACGCCGGTATTTGAAAGGGACGTCATATCCTTCCAGCATAATTGTATTGATTACCCAGTCATCCTTGTCACGTTGCACATGGCTCACCACCTTCACGGTATCCAGCTGATTAAGCTGTTGATGTTTCTTTAAAAGTTTCTTAACGTCGGACATTATTTACGCCTGTAACGACACCCAGGATATTTCGCACTCGCCCAGTTCGGTTGCAACATAGGCAGAATTACCTGTAATGGTGACGGAAAGCTGCATCGTACGTTGGTACAGTGCGGCCAGGGACTGAATGCCTTCCCACTCGAGCCGGTAAAAGGCGCACTTCAGTTGGGCAAACTTATCCCGCCCCTGTTCCCACCAGGGGATTGACTTTCGATTGAAGCTGTAGACTTTAACGTCCTTTGCAATGCGGCTTGCCTTTTTGATCCGCTCAGGTGAGGGTTCCCCAACATCGATCCATAACAGCAGTTGGTCATCCAGTGACCGGGCCCAGATATCCGGCTCATCTACGGCACTCAGACCCTTGGTAAATTCGAGATTTTCCTGCGCGTTGATACAAAAAACCAGGATTCGAACCATCATCCTCTCGGTCGTTTCGGAAGGGTGCTGGGCAACGGTCAAATTGAGGCTGTCGTAGTGGTTTCGATCGATATCAGATAAGGAGATTTTTAATTTGCAGATTTTGGAATTTGAAGCCATGTGTGTGCCCTGGGGTTGGGTGTCACCCAACAGATTGATAAGTCGCGCGTGATGCCAGCGCATCAGCGAACTAAACCGTCGCAGCAACAATTCGCTTTAGCGCCTTTAAGAAGCCATTTATCGGATAATGAATATTGCACGAATCTAAGAATTACCCATCATAACCAAAATTGTAATGAGTGAATTCAGCGATTATGTGTAGGAAATCATCGACATGGTCTGGTGCTCCTGCTGGACTATTCAGCTCAGAGCTTATCCAGTGCTTTTTCGAGCTGACCAAGGCGGGAACCTATTGCGCGCTTGACGCACTCGTGAATCTGGACTGAAAAGTCAACCGGCATTTCCGAGAGCGCCCTGTCGGTAGCTGCACCAGCAACTTCAAGGACTGATGTGATGACCTCACGGATGATCGTAGGACCGAGTCCTGCCTCTTTGCCGGTCTCGGCAAAGTGCCGCCCGGTAATTTCGAGAACCTTAAACTTGTGGCTCTTCCCAAAGGACATAGCAAGCCTGTAGCTCTTGCGGGGAATCTGGTTCGCATCGAATGCCTGCTGTGTAGAAAGAACATCATAGAATGGGGTCAGACTGAACCCGCCTCCCGGTCTCAGAAAGATACTGAAATTCTTTGCGTGACCGTCAGTCGCGCCGATCAACCAGAATAGTATCTGCGCCTTGAAGAAGGCAGCCTGATCCTGGGTTGACTCATCACTGGCTTGCAGAAGCGAGATTATATCAACGATGCCGGGACCGTTTTGATGTCCTTCGACAGTTGCCTGATATTTGCGGGTGGAAGGTACACCGAGGGCCTGACAGAAATCTTCTTGCGGCAATCTGAGCAATCGATCATCGTCTTGCCAGAGTCGATCAAATCGCTCGACAACCAACACCCGGCGTTTTCCGAACGTTTGAATCTCTGTCGGATTGACGGGTAACCCGAAGGCTTCGAGCAGCTTCAGGCAATAGTGCTCATTGTCAACACTTGCCGCCATATCGATCAGCCCGAAAGCGGTTGGGATTTTGCCAATCTGAGGCTTGAGGATGTGGGTAGTCGGCGTAGTACCAAGCGGTCTCATCCATTGCCCCTGATGGAAGAGAAGTGCGGTTTTTTCCTGCGCGCCTGCCACTGATATGCGGAATTCGTGTTCCGGGTCAATACCAAGGGGGGCGCGTGCGAGATTTGCCAGAATGCGCTCGATCTCTTCTTCAGTGACGGACTCGCCTCTGACTTCCATCCTCGCATCTGCCTGCAGGTCATCCGGAAGGAACTGCATCGCGCCGACACAATCACGACCTATCTGCTCCAGCAGACTAAAGGCATCGGTGCCCCCAGCGCCGGTGCGCTCGGCCACTATACGTCTGGTGTTCGGATTATCCGGCAGGAGATTGTCGAAGACCGCCACGACAAGCTCGCCACGATATGCAGTCTTGCGTAAGGGTAACGAGAGCGAGACCGCAAAGTTATGCGCCCATTCCAGCCACTCTTTGACGTACTGGAACTTGATTGCCCCGCTCGTCTCTTTCTCCAAACGGCCCACCAGCCGGTTGTTGATCAGGACGTTTAGTGGTGTGTGTGTTTTCCTGCGCGCCATATTAGAATATGTCGCCTATGGATTTTTCGGAACCTTTACCGCGCGCGGTGAGTTTCATTTCCAGATCGAGTGTCGCCAGCAAACTAAAGATCGTTTCCAGCCTGGTCCCCGCTTTGCCGTTCTCGATATGCGAGATGGTTTTTTGCCCTGTTCCGGTCAGGTCAGCGAGTGCCTGCTGTGACATGCCACGCCGCACACGCTCATTATGAATGAGTGAACCGAGTTGTTTTGCTGATCTAACCAATTGATTCATGACTGCCTCCTGAATCAAACTATACCCCATAAGGTATAATTTCGCAATATACCTCATAGGGGATAATTGTCCCGAATCTGGTTTTCAACTGCCTCAATGATCCCCTCGCCAGCCAACTGACCTTCAGGGGAGTCCGCTTGTACGATGCTATGTTTTCTTTTCTTCATTGAAATAGAAGTTTGCTGCGACCGCCAGGCAGAATCCATTATTGGCGAGTAGTAGAATGGACATCACCCATTGGTGCTGCCACTACAGGTTTAATTAAATGAACGATATGTTTGAGCTGCTGGACGAAGATGAACTGGGCTGGCTGGATGATTTTCTTCTTCTCCGTATTGATGAGGACACTGATACCAAGGGCAAGGATGAGGGTGTTCTGAACCTGGCTGAGCTGGATGGGGTCCGGTGATGATACAGCCGTCCCAATGGATACCGCAGGTGTGGGGTGATTTTCCACCCTCCTGGTATGGCGAAAAGGAATTTCAGGCGGTGATGTCCTTATTCATGCGCCATATGAACAGTATTGCTGGTTTACTGATGGAACAACCCGAAGAGTTCGAGCCGATATTTCACGAGCGCATTGTTGATGGTAAAACCTACGGCAAGCGATTACACCCAATGCGCGTGATATTCATGCTTTCTGGTTAGCGCGAAGAGCAGCGGATAGCCCGATGGCAACCTTCCGGCGCGATGAACCAAAAATCGGGCGTAATGATCCGTGCCCCTGCGGCAGTGGTAAGAAATACAAAAAGTGCTGTCTCGCAAAGCCGGGTCCCGCACAGGCTATTATTGACGAAATTA
>QIGV01000138.1 GCA_003230085.1 Gammaproteobacteria bacterium | reverse complement strand
GACGCTAGAACTCAATTTTCCAGGCACTGATACCGATAAGTTCGAACCCGTGATAAAGGCCATTGGTAATATCGCTGCAGCGGCGCCATCGTACTTGGTGATTGAGGCTCCACAGTCACTTGAAATGGAAATTCTCAAACCCCTGTTACTGGGCCGTCAGCAGGTCATCAAGGTGGAATTTGTACCCGTCGAACAGAAATCAATTCGCTTACGTTTGTTTGATGCAGAAAATGAGTGAATAATCCGGGACAGGAAAGCATGTAACACATTTTGTAAGTCTGTTTTACTCAGGCAGAATGTAACATCTATTCGCTATGTTTTTGTGTTTTTCTCTAGAATATGATGCAACCTGTTGATTATAAATCAAATATTTAATATTACTGAGTTTGCATGTATCTGTAAGGTCGACCCCCCTTGGGGACGCCAGCTTATTCCGTGTGTGGGGTAACAACGGACTGAGGGACGTACTGATATTCGATAAGAAAAGACATGCAATATTCTTTTGTAAATGTCATTACTTAACGTTTGCTGTGCGACCTTCAATTGCGGGTCAAACCTTTGCAGGCCTTTGAAAGGATTTGGTGGAGCCAAAACTCTTGAAGTCGTTGATGATCACCAGGGTGATACTTACCGAGCAGTTTATACGGTGAAGTTTGAGGGATATGTATTTGTATTACACTGTTTCCAGAAGAAATCAAAGAAAGGCATTGCGACGCCGAAGCCTGATATGGACAAGGTTCGGGCACGGTTAAAAGATGCCGAATTGCTGCATCAGGAATTAACGAGGTGAAGTATGAGTAAAATTGAACATGAAGTGAGCAGTGGTAATGTCTTTGCAGATATTGGTGCGGCTGAACCAGTTGATTCACTTGCCAAAGCTGAATTGGCCCGAAGAATTAGCAGCATCATCAAGTACCGGCATCTCAATCAAACTGAAGCTGCTGAGTTACTGGGAATCGACCAGCCCAAGGTTTCTCGTCTCTTGCGGGGTCAGCTCAAGGAGTTCTCTATGACTAAGCTGCTGGATTTTATGCTGCGGCTGGATCGTGACATTGAGATCCGGATCAAGAAGCATCGGAGTGGGCGAGTGCCGCCAGGTATCGAGGTCCTGGCCCTCTGATTCAGATGATCCAGTGTGTTCTAATGTTTCGGTCGCATCGAAGACATTCCGGCGTTCCCGTTCCTGTAGCGCCAGAAAGGGTATTGTCAACTTAAGTCTCGATCAGGCAGACTAACCAGATGAATATGAAGAAAACAATCTATCATGGCTACCGCTTTCCAGGCGAAGTCATCAGTCACACAGTGTGGCTCTACCACCGATTCTGTTTGAGTCTTCGAGACAGTATCGCATGAGCCAACGCGCCAACGGGAACGATTAATGCGGGAATTCAAATCCATTGGGCAAGCCCAACGGTTTCTCACCGTACATGCTGAGGTCGGCAATCTGTTTCGTATTGGGAGGCATCTAATCAAAGCCCATCATTATCGTGAACTTCGCTCAAGATCATATTCCGAATGGCAGCAGGTTACCTGTGCCGAATGAAAGCTCGTGATGAAAAATCCAGGTTTTGTTTTGCCCCCAAATGGTTAAGTTGACAGTATCCTAGTGAATAGCCCGCTTACTCATAGCAGGCATTTAGGCTCAGATGGCAATCGGCGTTCCCACACCGCATCGAACTCCCTGATGGCATTTCCGCTTGACCATGATTTGTCAGACACAGGGGAGTGTCCCTTTTTAGCGACAGAATCGATTTTATAGCGTATGATAACAAGCACTCGCCAGCATTCGCCAGCACTCGCAGTACACGCTTTGTTTACTTGATACCTTCCTTGTGGAAATGTTCCAGTACCGGGAGTCGCGCCCCAATGGCGTTTTGACCGACAGGAGATACAAAATATATGTACGATTCCAGCCAACCAGTTAAAGTAACAGTAACGACAGCACTCTTGTTAGCAGCAGGAATAGGTTCCCGCCTGCAGCCATTGACTCTGGATGCCCCCAAGTGCCTTACTGAGGTTGGAGGTATTCCTATCCTCGAACGGCTGGTCAATAATTTACGCGCACAGGGATTTAAAAGGCTGGTAGTGGTGATCGGCCACCTGGGTGATCGCATCCAGGAATTTCTGCAGCAGCACGCAGCTGATATGCAGGTTGATTACGTCATCAATCCAGATTACCGGACGACCAATAACATCTACTCTCTCTGGCTGGCCCGGCAGCAGATCCGGGAACCATTTCTGCTAGTGGAGAGCGACCTGGTTTTCGAAGAGGGAATGCTGGACGACATGCTCCAGGCTGACAGGATGGCGGTTTCCAGTATGCTCCCCTGGATGAACGGCACCACGGTAGAGCTTGGGTCTCAAGGACAAGTTACAGCTTTTCGCAAGGGTGATGATATTCATGGCGATGCGCGCCAGTACAAAACGGTCAATATCTACAGCATATCCCTTGATTCATGGAACAGGATTGAAGAACGCTTAAGCCGCTATGTCTCGGCAGGAATGCTTGGTGAGTATTACGAGGCCGTATTCGCCGAGATGGTCGCTGCCGGCACACTCTCTTTCGACGCAGTCTTCTTCGATGCAGACCTATGGTATGAGATCGATACCAGGGCAAACCTGCGCGTAGCTGAGAATTTGTTTGCCCAACGCCGTGTCATTGCCAGCCACTCTCAGATGGTTATCAAGCCGGCAGCATAACCTTGACTGAGATCGATCACACATCAGTCAAACAGTATTGGGAGAACGTCAAGTCCTCGATCCTCGGGCCGTACATGATGGATGGCTTCGGCTTTCCCGTGAGTGCGGGCAATTTTCGTTTCCGTGCGGAGGCCCAGATCGTCCGGCGCTTGCTTCGCGGCGTGGAGCACAATGGCACGGTTCTGGACCTTGGCAGTGGTGTCGGATATTGGGCCGAGGAGTTCGCTCGCAGCTTTTCGCGAGTGGTTGCGGTCGAAGGCAGCAATGTACTTTACCTGGCGCTGGAGGAGCGATGCTCCTCGTACGCCAATATCCGCACCGTACACGGTAATATCCTGTCGTTTGAACTCGATGGCCACTATAGCCTGGTCTTCCTCGGTGGCCTGCTTATGTACGTCGACGAAAATGACGTGATCGCCCTGTTGCAAAAGTTGATCCCGTGTCTCGAACCGGATGGGGTGATCCTGTGCCGCGAGTCCACGGTTCAGGGTGAGACGGTGACGCGCACTACTGGTGACTATCCCGTCATTTATCGTTCTGTGCCGGACTACAAACGTATCTTCAAACAATGTGGATTGACACTCAAGCACGTTGAAAGAAATGAGCCCTATGTTTTGATGCAGATGGGGTGTGAACTGATCAAGAAATGGAAGCGGGCCGTCCCAGAATCGCTTCAGGCC
>QIGV01000091.1 GCA_003230085.1 Gammaproteobacteria bacterium | reverse complement strand
TCGACAGTAGCAGCAGCGACGACATGGTTCTGTTGCTGGGGTTGGTATTTATCATTGTTGCACTGGCATTCAAGCTGGGGGCGGTGCCATTTCATATGTGGATACCGGATGTGTATCATGGGGCGCCGACGGCCATCACCCTGTTTATTAGCACTGCACCCAAGATAGCCGCCTTTGCAATGGTGATGCGCCTGCTGGTAGACGGATTGGGCGGTCTGCACATTCAGTGGCAGGATATACTGGTGATTTTGGCAGCCCTTTCAATCGCAATCGGAAATGTGGTCGCCATAGCCCAGGCGAATATCAAGCGCATGCTGGCCTATTCTACAATCTCCCATGTCGGTTTTTTATTCCTTGGTATTCTGGCAGGAACAGATGATGGTTATTCTGCCGCGATGTTTTATGTGCTGGTCTATGCCCTGATGTCTTTGGGCGCTTTTGGTATGGTAATTCTACTAAGCCGTGAAGGCTTCGAGGCCGACAGCATAGCGGATTTCAAAGGATTGAATGAACGTAGTCCCTGGTTTGCATTCATGATGCTCATTCTGATGTTTTCCATGGCCGGTGTGCCGCCCACAGTCGGTTTCTATGCTAAACTGGCAGTCCTGAGCGCCGTGGTGGATATTGGATTGGTATGGCTGGCCGTGTTCGGTGTACTTTTTTCCGTTGTGGGCGCCTTTTATTATTTGCGTATTATTAAGTTTATGTATTTCGAGAAACCCGACGATGATACCCCGCTGGAGTCTGATTTCGACATGCGTGCGGTGATGAGTGCAAATGGCCTGGTTATTCTAGCCTTGGGTATTTTTCCAGGCGCATTATTGGCGTTATGTGCGACAGTGTTGTGACCTGAACGGGGTACAATGTTCGGCCATATACGAATAATAGCCCTCCTGTCATTATAGGTAAGAGCCGACATGCGTATCCTCATCAGTAATGACGACGGTTATCGCGCACCTGGTCTTGCCTGTTTAACCAATACCCTTCGAAGTCATGCTGAAATCACTGTCGTTGTTCCTGACCGTGATCGTAGTGGCGCCAGTAACTCGCTTACGCTGGACAACCCGATTCGTGTCAGTGAGATTGATAACGGGCTTATCAGGGTTAACGGTACGCCCACGGACTGTGTGCATCTGGCTATTACCGGGCTACTCGACGAGGAGCCAGACATGGTAGTTTCCGGCATCAATGCTGGGGCAAACCTGGGTGATGACGTTCTATATTCCGGTACTGTAGCGGCAGCGATGGAGGGTCGGTTCCTGGGATTCCCTGCACTGGCCGTATCTCTGACAGGAAATGAATATCAACATTATCAGACGGCAGCCAAGGTTGTGGTTAAAATGCTGGAACATCTGCAAGCGGACACTATGCCAGCTGATATCATACTAAATATAAATGTTCCGGATGTGTCTTGGGAACAATTAGCTGGATTTCAAGTGACCCGTCTTGGCCATCGGCACAAGGCTGAGCCAGTTGTCAAAATGACTGACCCGCGTGGGGAAACTGTTTATTGGGTTGGGCCCTCAGGTCCTGAGCAGGATGCTGGGGAGGGTACTGATTTTTATGCAATCAAACATAATTTTGTTTCAATCACACCACTCCAGGTCGATTTAACCAGACACTCAGCACTTGCCATGGTGGGTGAGTGGCTGGAAGGCATTAAGGTATCATGAAAGCGCGTTTGAAGGGTATCGGGATGACGTCACAGCGTACAAGAAACCGTTTGGTTGAACGCTTGGCTGATGAAGGTATCGAAAATCAAGCCGTTCTGGAAGCCATGCGTGAGACGCCACGCCATATTTTTGTAGATGAGGCGCTGGCCAGCCGTGCCTATGAGAATACAGCCTTGCCTATCGGTTTTGGTCAGACCCTGTCCCAGCCCTATATAGTGGCACGTATGTCAGAGGCTCTACTGCGTGCCGGAACGCCTGGGAAGGTACTTGAGATCGGTGCTGGCTCGGGTTACCAGGCAGCAATTCTGGCACATCTTGTACCTGAAGTTTTCACTGTAGAACGAATAGGGTCATTATCGAGAAAGGCGCGCCGGCGCTTTCGCGAACTTGGGTTGGGCAATATCCACATTAAGCATAGTGATGGCAAGTTGGGTTGGTCTAAACATGCACCCTATGATGGTATTATTGCCACTGCTGCGCCAAGACAGATTCCCAAATCCCTGCTTGAACAGCTTGCCCTGTATGGGCGTTTGATAATTCCCGTGGGCGAGGAGGGCGCACAAAAATTATTATTGATTACCCGGACCAGCGATGCTTTCGAACAGGAAATTCTCGAGCCTGTCAGTTTCGTTCCGATGCTGGCAGGTGATAATTAACCCGGACATATTGCCAGGTGGGCCTGATTTTTGAGAAATAGTCTGTGTCAAAATGGTGTTGAATTTTTTGATAGCTGGCAAAATCAATTGCAGGTAACTTTGTCTATCCCAACAACTATAATTCTGGTGAGATGCCAGAAAATACCTGCTGTCTATACGGACTGAATATTTTTGTATGACCCTGTTTTCTTCTCTGTACGATAAGGCTATGGCATGGGCAGCGCATCGAAATGCAGCCTGGTTTCTTGCAATGTTGAGTTTTGCTGAGTCCTCATTTTTCCCGGTTCCGCCTGATGTAATGTTGGCCCCGATGGTTTTGGCCAGGCGTAAACGCGCCTGGGTTTATGCAATGATAACTACTTTAGCTTCGGCTGCAGGCGGGATCGCAGGCTATTTTATTGGCCTGTTAGCATTCGACGCAGTAGCGTCGTTTTTACACAGCATGGGTTATTGGCAAGCCTATCTAACTGCTAGAGACTGGTTTTCAGAATGGGGCGTTTGGGTGATTTTCATCGCCGGTTTTTCACCCATTCCTTACAAGGTTTTTACCATCTCTGCAGGCGCAGTATCCATGGCGTTTCTTCCCTTCGTCATTGCCTCTGTGATTGGCAGGGGCGCACGTTTTTTCCTGGTGGCCGCATTGATGTACTGGGGAGGTAAAAAAATGGACCAATTTATGCGTCAATATATCGATAGAATTGGGTGGCTTTTTCTTGTGCTTGTCATTCTTATCTATTTTCTGGTGCGGTGAGCCGCCGAATGGTGGGTTCAATCAGAAATGAACGATGATTCGGGATGAGCGATAAGCCAATTCTGCATAAACTTCTTAATCCTCTGTTGGTCGTCCTGCTATTGATGCTGGTGGGCGCATGTGGTTCGTTTAATTATCATAAAGTCAGGAAAGGGGAGACACTTTATTCAATCAGCTGGCGTTACGGTGAGGATTATAAAAAAATTGCTGAATGGAACAGGATCAAGTCGCCTTATATCATTCATGAAGGTGATCGTTTGCGTATTTCACCTATAGGCTCAGCAAGCCAAACAATAGTTTCAGATTCTGGACGGACGGCATCAA
>QIGV01000109.1 GCA_003230085.1 Gammaproteobacteria bacterium | reverse complement strand
CTCCTTTTGTCTGAAAGGGTGGTGATGTGCTCATCACCAGGATACGCCGCCTTTGACTTTCAGGGCATCCCCAACTTTTTAGTATAACTCGCGGATGGGCACTGGGCAAAGAGGGAGAGTCAGCTCAAAACCTGAACCGGAATCTAGGGGGGGAAGGCGTTGAACCCGTAGGGATTAGGCGGTCTGGAAGAATTCGTCGAGACAGACCGGGGCTTTTTGTGGGACGCAGGTGGGCAAGCCCAGGTGGCTCAACATCTTGACGATCACTGCAGGATCCTCAACGGCGGCGAGGATGGTCAAGGGGCAGCCGCACTGGGACAGGTGGTGAGGTCGATGGGAAAGACGCGTTTGAGTAACTGGGCCCAGCTCATCCGGGCCCGCGTGGAAGCTGCGGGAGGCTTGCCGTCCCCATTGGCGGTGTTCTGCGCCGGCTCAGCTTCGCCGGGCACGATCTGAGACCGCAACGTGGCATTGGGCGCGAGTACGCTATGGAAGCGAATGAGATGGAGCCGCGGACGCGGGACGAGCGCCGCGAGGCGTTGGAGGAATTCAAGCGGGGTCATCACCAGATGGGTGGTACCATCGCGATACGGGGTTTTGAGTTGGAGGACCACCGCGCCGGCTGGGGTACGGCGCAGGCGTTTGTGGCTCAGGACGGGACGTGTGATGTCGCGACACATCTGTTCGAGTTTCTGCCGCTGTTGGGGGCCGCAATAGGTCTCCGCATGCAGATTGAACCCTTGCGCGGTGGCTTTGATAGGCAATTGTAATATACTATGATCGAAGCCAGGCAAGATATATTGTTCACTTTGCTTATCTATTAAATCTGGTTTTCGCGTACTATTATCTTCTATCTGTTTATGATTGGCATAGGCTGGCAGTAATAAAAACAGGTATAAAAGCAGGCATACCAAATTGTTTTAAAATATAAATGGTTATTGTTGTATGTTTGAAAAAACCCAGTCTAATGTATTTTTCAGAAAAGATAATAAAAGAATTCATATGAATTCATCTTGTCATTACTGTGTGGATTGTCGAAATTCAAGCTTTATGGACGATATAATTCTAAGGCTAATTATGGTGCGATTCACGTTGTAATTAAGGCTACTTAACCAGATTCTATGATAAAAAAGATTGGCCAGTTTTCTATGTCATTTCTGCTAGCATTGTGGTTGACAAGCACAACAGCTTGGGCTGCGCTGGCCGTTTACTTTGGCGATTCGCGTAGCAATACAGTACTGTTAATACTTTCTATTGTTGCGGCACTAATTGGCTTGACTGCAGTTATAGCCTTGCTGTTTATCCCGTCCATGCGTAATTGGTTATTATCGATTCATGGAATTGTCTTTTTAGTGGTGCTGCTCTGGTGGTTCAATATTCAACCTTCCAATGATCGTATCTGGCAAACCGATGTGAGCAAACTTGCTTATGCCAGTATCGAGAGTGATTTGGTAACGGTGCATGATATCCGTAATTTCAGTTATCACAGTGAATTTGACTATTCTCCAGACTATTACGATAAGACTTTTGATTTAAATAAACTTGAAGGGGTTGATTTGTTTGCGGTGTACTGGATGGGGCCTGCTATTGCGCATGTCATTATGAGTTTTGACTTTGGTGAGAATGATCACCTGGCAATATCTATCGAAGCACGTAAGGAAGAAGGGGAGGGTTATTCAACCATCAAAGGGTTTTTTAGACAATATGAGCTGATGTATATCGTTGCTGATGAACGTGATGTGATTGGTTTACGAACGAATTACCGCGAGGATCCTCCTGAGCAAGTTTACAGTTACCGGATAAAGGCGCCGATAGAAGCCGTCAAGCACCTGTTTCTGAAATACGTTGACCGTATTAATTCGTTACATGAAAAACCCGTTTTTTATAATACGCTACTACACAACTGTACCACCGCGATTTGGTTAAATAGCAGAGAAGTGAATCCTGATCATGTACCGTTCTCCTGGAAAATTTTAGTAAGTGGCTACCTGCCCGAATATCTTTATGAATCTGGCCTGCTTGATCAACAATTATCGTTTGCCAAGCTGAGAGATCACGCTTATGTTAATCCGCTTTTAAAAGGACATGAAATTTCCACTTTATTTTCCACTATCATTCGCCCGCAGTTAGCACATATGGATCAACAGCAGTGACCCCCTTCTACTTTAATCTCTGAGGATTTAATTCTCCTGTCAGCTGGCTAAGTCTTTGGAGTTGCTGTTTGAGGAAGGCGTTGCTAAGCTCTGTCGATATTTAGGGTTGTGGATGGTATCGCTGCCTCAGGCCAGAGTAGCAACATCAACTCAGAATTTCTGAAAATATTTTATCATCGCCTTTCTCTCATTTCTTTTCCTGACACTGAAACCATTGGAGGAATGATATGCTTTTGGGAAACAAATTTATTTTCACCCTTGTGCTGACGACTTTCCTTTTCACTCTTTCTGCATGTGGACCAACAAGCAAGACCATCAATGAGAACTACGAGATCCTCACCACCACTTCCGGGCTCGAACTCGACAAGAGCCAGGAACCAGTCGTGCTCTACAAACGTCCTGGGGCACCAACACTTGCCGCCTATAATCGATTTATCATTGATCCCATTCAGGTAAACTATACGGACCCAGATATGAAGGAGCTCGACTCTGAACAGATTGATGAGATGCAACGCTATTTCCATAAGGCCGTGGTTAAGGAACTCACCGAAGCAGGATATGAGGTTGGGACTCGATCCGAAGCCGGAACGATGAGAATATCTTTTATCGTATCGGGCCTGCAGGCGTGGGCAGGAGGCGGAGCGGTCAACATCGCGGCGATGGCTGCCGGTACCGTAACTGGTGTGCCGATAATCTTTGCTATTAGTGTGGGGGAAGTAACTGTTGAGGGTGTGTTCCGCGATTCGCTCACCAATCGGATAGACGTCGTCGTTGTTGATCGCACAGCGGGAAGTCGTGTATTTAATGCCAAACCCTGGTCGACCTGGGCCGATGTCGAAGGGGCCTTTGACAATTGGGCCGAGGGGATACGCGAAGCCGTCGATAAAGCCCATGGCCGTTGAGAGGTAAGAACCGCATTCGCCCAGAAACCACATGATGCCACTCTCTAGACATGTTCCTCATACCGTCGTACTTCTCATGGTCTTTACGCTGGTTGGCTGTGCCACACCTCAAGCGCCACCTGCCCGCCAACAAGCGGGCTTGCCAATTGAAAAGTCTTGGCAAACCGGACGTGCAACCGACCCCAATCTTGTTGATGACGGATGGCTCTCGAACTTCCAAGACCAGCGACTGTCTCAACTCGTTGAGGAAGCCCTACAGAACCACGGCAAATTTGTTCTCCCCGTCAAGTTCTTGCTGACACGCATGAATTCTGGGTCATCCTCAGATAATCGAAGACTAATCGGATGTTCA
>QIGV01000021.1 GCA_003230085.1 Gammaproteobacteria bacterium | reverse complement strand
TGGGCCCCGGCCCTTCAGACGTGCATCCACGCATTTTGAATGCCATGGCGCGCCCCACCATTGGCCATCTGGATCCCGAATTTGTGGCATTGATGGATGAAATGAAAACGTTACTACAATACGCCTTTCAAACCAAAAACGAACTGACCATCCCGGTTTCCGCCCCTGGCTCAGCGGGTATGGAAACCTGTTTTGTGAACCTGATCGAACCGGGTGATACCGTTGTTGTTTGTCAAAACGGCGTGTTCGGCGGTCGCATGAAAGAAAACGTGGAACGCATGGGGGCCACGGCGATTATGGTAGAAGACGAATGGGGCATGCCCGTAGACTCCAACAAGCTGGAAGAAACACTCAAAGCACATCCCGAAGCCAGTGCCGTGGCTTTTGTACATGCCGAAACCTCCACCGGTGCGCAATCAGATGCAGCGGCGCTGGTGAAAATCGCCCATGCCCATGACTGCCTGACCATTGTGGATGCTGTGACATCACTGGGGGGGACACCCGTCAAAGTGGACGAATGGGGTATCGATGCCATTTATTCCGGTACACAAAAATGTTTATCGTGTACGCCGGGCCTGTCACCGGTGAGTTTCAGCGATGCCGCCGTGGCACGCATCAAGAATCGTAAAACGGCAGTGCAAAGCTGGTTTCTTGATCTGAATCTGGTGATGGGTTACTGGGGTGCAGGAGCCAAACGCGCCTACCATCATACTGCGCCGGTTAACGGGCTTTACGGTTTGCACGAGGCGCTGGTGATTTTGCAGGAAGAAGGACTGGAAAATGCCTGGGCCCGTCATCAGGCGAATCATCGGGCACTGCGTGCCGGTATCGAAGCCATGGGACTGTCGTTTGTGGTACCTGAAGCCGCACGACTGCCACAGCTCAATGCCGTGACTATTCCTGATGGCGTGGATGAAGCCGCTGTGCGGGGACTCCTGTTAAATGATTTTAGTCTGGAAATCGGCGCAGGCCTGGGTGCTTTGGCAGGCAAAGTCTGGCGTATTGGTCTCATGGGCCATGCGGCCAATGCCAAAAATGTCATGTTCTGTCTGGGCGCGCTGGATACTGTACTTACTGATATGGGTGCGCCCATTAAAAGTGGCGTGGCTGTGGCGGCTGCGCAGAGGGTCATCGGTTAAATCGTCTGCTGGCAAAATTCAGTGATGTGTCAATATTCACATTAAACCGAGATTCTGTGAGTGATCGTACTTACGCTGTGTGAGTGTGAGCACTTGCAGGATTCAGGTTAAAGCTTGTTGCATCCGAGTCGGGTCGAAGTGGCGTCGGGTACCGGCTATCTGACTGGCTTCTAGCAAAGAAAGTACGACATATTAGTTGTTATCGTCATACAATGAACCGCATACCATGCACATATCGACGATGAAAAAACCGTGGCCAGTTCTGAGCAAATAAAGGCGCTATTACTCTCGCATCTCGCAAAGGATGAGGAGCGCTTTTTATCTGTTGCTTTACAAATGGCTGCGCATGAGGCCCGCAGAGGGCACAGTAAGCTCGCCTAGGATCTGAGAGAGATTGTCGATAAAGCAAAAAAACAGGCCAAATTCAGTACGCCTGTCCCAATATCCAAGGGATTAAAAAACGCCTCGGGGTTACTGTACGCGACAACGCCCCACCTTCGGCTGGCAGACCTCATCACCAAAAATGATGTCACAGACAAGCTTGTTCGTGTTATCCGTGAACAGCGCCATATCAGTAAATTAAAAAATCACGGTCTTTCACCCAGACGTAAGCTGTTGCTTGTCGGCCCGCCCGGCACTGGGAAAACATTCACGGCATCGGTGTTAGCCAGTGAGCTGGGGTATCCGCTATTCCAGGTCAGGCTTGATGCGGTGATCACTAAGTTCATGGGCGAATCATCGGCAAAACTGAGACAAGTTTTTGATGCCATCAGTGAGGTAAGGGGCGTTTACTTCTTTGATGAGTTTGATGCGCTTGGTTCTCAGAGAACAACACCCAATGATGTTGGAGAAGCAAGACGGATACTTAATAGCTTCTTACAGATGATTGAACAAGATGACTCCAACAGTGTAATTGTCTGCGCCACCAACCACGCTGAGATTTTGGATTACGCCTTGTTTCGGCGTTTTGACGATGTTATCCAATATCAACTGCCCGAAAAAGACGAGATTATCACCTTACTCAAAAACAGACTTCAGCCCTATGTGATCAAAAGATTTCCGTGGTCCAAACTCGCAACCCAAGCGGCAGGGTTGAGCAGCGCAGAAATCATACTTGCGGCCGAAGATGCCATCAAAGAACTACAACTACTTATTCACGAACACAAAACAATCAGCTCAAATATCATTGAACTCGCCATTAATGACCGTCGTGAAATGAGCTACCAAAAACATCGCTAAGGAGACAGGGTGATTGATCGCAAGGATGCAAAACCACATTTTTTCCTCGGCAGAACTGGCAAACCTGAGCCATACACCTCCGTTTCAACTGGGGGCGGTAAAAAGCAGGCAACCCCTGAACAAAACCGCCAACAACACGGCTCGGCTCTCCTTGGCCAACTTCAACAAATTCAAACCGATCAACAAACGCTAAAATCAGAGGCATCAACCTATCCGTTGGAATCTGTAATTGGCATACAGATAGCGTTCGAAAGCTTTCCTGATATAGCGCTTGCTGTTGAAAGCCTCGCGAATGAGACGCACAAAATTGAACTACTAAACGTCATCCATCGTAACAATACAACCTTTGCGACTGTTTTTGTACCGGAAGGCAAACTATCCGCTTTTGAGAAAAAGCTGCATGACTACCTTTCCGAAAAAAAGAACAAAAACGGCGGTGCTATGGATAATCGCCCGCTGATTGATGCCATACGGTCATTTAGAGTCGCCGCGCTAGAGGCTCTCTGGACGGATGACCTCGACCAGCTTCCCGACGATACCGAACAGGGCTTTTGGTGGGAGGTATGGCTACCGGTTCGTGGAAATAGGCAGGGTGTTATCCATGACTTCACTTTGTTAGCAAACACGATAGGAATAGAGGTATCGCCGCAATCGTTGCGCTTCCCAGAAAATTCAGTGTTACTTGCTAAAGGTAACCGCAGACAATTTTCACAAACCAGCTTGTTACTCAATAATATTTCAGAACTACGTAGAGCAAAAGAGACTGCTACATTTTTCGACGAGATGCCTGCTAATCAGCAACAAGAATGGGCGGATGAGCTACTGAACCGTACTTCATTTTCAGAGGTCACTGATACAACGCCTTACGTATGCATATTGGATACGGGTGTGAACATAGGGCATCCATTGCTAAATTCCGTTATCGCTAATGAAGACCAATTTTCCCTTGATGAGGAATGGACAGGCACAGATGATCATGGGCATGGAACTGGTAGTGCAGGCCTGGTTGCTTGGGGTGATTTAACTTCTGTGCTCGAAGATGACTCGGCGATTGAAATACATCATCGCTTAGAGTCTGTAAAAGCACTACGCCATCACGGAGATAACGAAGGAAAACATCTAGGCATCGTTACCGCTGATAGTATTTTCCTGCCTGAAATCGAAAATCCATTTCGAACAAGAATCATCTCAATGGCGTTATCCGCAACGGATACCAAAGACCGAGGCAGACCATCTGCCTGGTCTGCAACAATCGATAGCTTGTCAGCAGACTATCTCGGCGAGAATAAAAACCCCCGAATTATCGTGCTGCCAACCGGCAATTCTTGCAGCAACTCTATAGAGATTTCTGACTATCCCGATTACAACATTGTTCGAGATATACATGACCCTGGTCAAGCATGGAATGCCATAACTGTAGGTGCTTACACGAACAAGGTAGCAATCACCGAAGAAGATAGCTCAGATTATACCACCCTTGCCCCCTTTGGTGGTCTATCCCCCTTTAGCACCACATCAACCACATGGAAACCGTCCACCCCGATCAAACCAGAAATTGTGTTTGAAGGTGGAAACGTTGGAGTAAACCAACATGGTTGCCTGTCTTTTCCCAGCCTTAATCTTTTAACCACTCACAATGAAATCACAACAAGGCTGTTTTCCACCTTCAACGCAACAAGCGCTGCCACGGCACTCGCCAGTCGGTTTGCCGCTGACATATACGTGCAATACCCAGAACTCTGGCCAGAAACGGTGCGTGCGCTAATGGTTCACTCAGCCCAATGGACTGATGCCATGCGTGAGCAATTTTCAGATGGGAACACACCTCGCCAACAAGCCCAATACCGAGTTCGCTGCGTAGGATTTGGTGTGCCCGACTTAGAACGTGCTCTTTGGAGCGCCAGTAATTCGCTCGCGCTGGTAATAGAGGACCAATTACAGCCCTTCGATAAAATCAAAGGCAAAGCAGTGGCCACGAGAGATATGCACCTGCATGACCTACCCTGGCCGAAGGAGTCACTTCTTGCGTTAGGCGAAACGATTGTAGAGATGACTGTTACCCTCTCTTACTTCATCGAACCCAACCCATCCAGCCGGGGTGTAAAGGGCAAATATAGCTACCCCAGCCACAATCTTAAATTTGACGTAAAACGTGCCACTGAATCTTTGGATGATTTTAGAAAACGTATAAATCGCCAGGCACGAGATGAGGAAGAGGGTACGCCAGGCAAAACCACCGATCCTAATTGGCTTTTTGGATCGCAGTTCCGACATAAAGGCTCTATCCATAAGGATGTATGGAGTGGTACCGCAGCAGATCTGGCCGAACGAGGAAAGATCGCCATCTATCCCGCCATTGGCTGGTGGAAGACAAGAACCAAGCTGGAACGCTATAATAAGTCAGCGCGATACGCCTTAATCGTTTCCATTTTAGTGCCTGACGTAAAAACAGATATCTATAACGAAGTGTTTAACCAGCTAGAGATTGAGCAACTTGTTGAAGTATAGCGCCAGCCTTTCATATGACACATGAGCTAGATTTTCTCCGTGCCGAAAATGCCCACCTGATTGCGCTACTCGAATCTCACAATATTGAGTGGCAGTTGCCGCAAACGCAATCCCTCGCACCAGAAACAAACTCCTCCGCAGGAGGGGATTACCTTACCAGAACAAGAGTCGGTTCAATATATGATCAGCCGATAGTCGTTCTTGCTCCAAACGGGTATTACGATGAGTCCCATCTCTGATTTCCTCGAACATCATTCGCTCGGTCTCTGTCAGACACTCCGGCAAACCTGGATAAGAGTCAGGCTCTTCCACCATGTGCTTGCGATGACTCAGGAGGACAAATCGGATATCCATTGCAAGAGCATTTTATTATGGCTGTCCGGCTAATTCGAGAAAGGCAAACGGGAACACCTGCGCATCGAACGGCTGTTCGGCCAGCTGGGTGATGGCTTCTTCTATTTCAACGGCGTTCACTGTTTCTGTTCCACCTGATATCTCACTTCTGTATTGTTATCTCTTTCTGCCTGCGAATGATGCCTTGATGCGAAATGCCACTGAATTTCCTCGTTCCCACGCGCCTGCGTGGGAATGCATACGGCAGTAAAAATAATAACGTGCGGTATGGGTTCCCACGGAGGACCATGCCCGTAATCACGCCGCTTTAAGTTGAGTTTGCCTGTCTTTCCACCCTAATATTCGCTATTTTTTACTGACCCTTAGCTTTTCAAGCTCGCCATCACAGCGGCCAAAAAACGGGTTGCTTCACCCCCGGTGACGGAACGATGATCAAAAGTGAGTGATAAAGG
>QIGV01000185.1 GCA_003230085.1 Gammaproteobacteria bacterium | reverse complement strand
AATCTGCAACAATATAAAGGCAATAAATAAAGAAAGGTTTCGCAGCGAAACACGAAACCCCAAAAGGGGCGCTCCACCAGGAGCACCCAAGGGCGGGATAGGGGAAATCAAAAAGCGCCCGACAGGACCTGGCGCACAATAAAATCAAGGATGTATAAAAGATTGGAGGCACCAGGATGTGCCGATCTGAAAGACCGCAGGTCTGGAACGAGGGCCGGAGCCGACAGCACGCAGTGCGTTAGCGGAGCTAACTGTCCAGGCGAGGCGTAATGATTGGCGCGTCAGCGCGCGAAGCCAATTATTACCCGAGTTCCTGTCGTACACCGGCGCAGGGATGCGCGTGAAACCGGTGGGGAAATCGGGACTTACCAATTCAGTTGTGAATATTCAGTTGAATATAGCCCGCAGAGTTGATGACCGCGAATGCGGCCCTGCAAGGGCGTCATTGACTCATTAAGTTTCGCAGCGAAACTTTAATACCCCAAAAGCACGGGCAACTGATATTATGGAGAATTGCAAAAATGTACCATTTCTGGTACATTTATACCTATGGTGGCCGATAGACGTCTTAACGTGGTTTTCTACTGAATGGATTCGGGTATTGAGTCGGTTCGTGACTGGCTAAGGACCGCAAATCTAAACTGGAGAACTGATATGAGCAAACACATTGGCAGCAACTTTGATGATTTTCTTGATGAAGAAGGTCTACTCGCAGAGGTAGAAGCTGTAGCGACCAAACGGGTCATCGCCTTCCAGCTCCAGGAACTCATGAAAGAACAGAAACTGACCAAGGTACAATTGGCTAAACGGATGAAGACCAGCCGCTCCGCTCTGGAACGGCTGCTCGATCCCGATAATATCTCCGTTACGCTGTTGACTCTGGAACGAGCCGCCAAAGCGTTAGGCAAGAATATCCGTATTGAACTCGCCGCTTAGGCTTTCTGCTGCCGGGTAGGCCCGATTCCTTTCGGCCCATTGATCTTAATCATCGCTATCGCACCATTGACTCATTATTTAAGAAAGTTTCGCGGCGAAACTGAGCAGGACAGACTCAGGTATAGAATGGTGTGCTGATATGGATGCTGTCCAGGATGGCGGAAGCAATCGAGTGATGATCAAAGCGTTATGACATTAAACAGGCGTGCGCCCTACCCCAGTTTCGCTGTGAAACTTTCCAGGTGCCTACTGATGGGGGAGCTTAAAACCCAGCATCATTTCCCGATGAAAATACATTTTCAGGCATTTTCAACAACCCTTCATGAGGTTCACGAAAAGCATTGCACTGGCGCAACACGCCCAATGCTATTTCATAGTCATTAAAGTCAATACAGGATGTAAACGCCTGGGCGCGGGTTAACATACGAATGTAGGGATCCGTATGGCCCTGTCGTGACAGGGCACGCAACGCCAATAGATAATCTTCCCGGTAAACCGTCGGCACAATAATACGGCTGCGCCCCTTATTAACCAATTCGGCATTCATCATGACTCTGGCGATGCGACCATTCCCGTCAGTAAAGGGATGAACTTCCGAAACCAGGAACATCATGAATAACGCCCTGGCCAATGGGTCCTCAATGGCCTGATAGATTTCAAATCCTTTGATCAGGGTGCCCGTCACCAATTCTGGCGCAACAAATACGGTATCCCCTGCCCTGTTAATCTTATTCTTAAACTGACCGGGTTGTTTGGCCGGGCGGGCTGACATGAGTTGGGCATGCCGGGACCGTAGTAATGTCATTAATTCATCAGGTGATGCGGGGATACGCGTCATTTCTTGGGTGTTTGAAACGATTTGATAGGTCTCGATGATGTCATGCGAATCCGCTGGGCGCTGCGGGAGGATCTTGTTATGAAAAACAATATCGGCGGCTTCCTCGATCTCGAATTCAGTACCTTCAATATAGTTGGAAAAATAGGCTTCAAAAAAAGCCAGGTGCCGAGTGTAATCCGGCGTGGAATCAATGGGGTTGAATACGGGCAATACCTGTCGTCGCAACGCACCATACAGCTCAGAAAAGAGTGCCACACGGTGCGAATCAAAAGGAACACCTTGTGCGCGGGCTTGGGTACGTTCAGAGATAAGATGTCGCGCTTCCCGTGTCCCAAGGACAGCACCAATCAACTTGTCCAATCGATCAAACTCTGCCGCCATCCCTAACACCTTGCACAGATCCCTTGCTTGATCACGCAATCGATTGAGCGCTACTTCTCCTTGTGTACTGCACAAGCTATCGAGGTGATTCTCGATGTCTTGCTGGGATAAGACTTTGGGCAATCCTTGTCGTGAACGACTGTGCTGCATGTTCTCGAGTAGGGCACGTGCGCGAGAAGAAATATAAAGGCCGCCCATAAAAGGCATATCTCCCTCAGCTGGCCCTGGTCCTTGCAATAGGTGAACGGTTACGCCGGGCAAGCTGATTTTTTTTGTGTACTTATACGTCAGAAAGATCGAATATTCCTTCGTCAAGCCACCTTCCTGTGCCGATCGATGACTTAGAATGGCATTGGGATAGAGATGGCCAAGGATATAGTAGAGGTTACGACGGACAATCTCTTCGGGCGTGTCATGAAGATTCGAGGTATATAACCGGTTGGCTATTTTTTTGAGCTGCCCTGCTTTGACCTGTCTGGCAATGGTACGGGAAGCTTGTGCATCAGAACTTCCAAAGATGATTTCCGGTAAATTCATTGATATTTTTCCATTAACAAGCTTATTTATACTGATAATGTTAAATATATCATAATAACAGCGCAAGAAAGATAATTAATTTCGATTAACAGCTCTCTGAGCACTTGATTGGTTGTTATTAGCCTCCTCTCTTACATGATCCATGTATGCAGCTAATCATTGTCGTCAATATTTTTAATAAAACCCAGATCGGTTCCGCCCAGATTATCTTCATACCTGTTGAAGATGCGCCCCATATCCGTATCACTAGCAAACCTTCCTTCATCAGCGGCTTTGATTCCCGCCTTCGTGCGTTCAATTTGCCACGCCTGTAGATTGAGTAGTTGGTCAATGGCCTGGTTGACCATGTAGTTACGTGACTTGTCCTGCTGCTTGGCCAGCTGGTCCAGTTGTTTTACCTTGCGGCTCTCTATTCGAACTGTAAATGCTTCGGTTCCCATTAGATCCTTGCCTCTATGGTCCATTGTGGTTTATATGTAAACATATCTGCAATTCGGCTACCCTGGGAAAATCAATGTGGTTTTCTGAAAACTGTTTTTTGATTTGTTACTGGCTAGTTGATTGTTACTCCCCTACCCTCTCAATAAGCTAGTTAGTATTTACTGGAATTGTTTATTTGATTTTATAAAAAATCTTTTGAAAACACTGGCTGTGTTTGACTAAATATTACTAGTAATAGACTAAACAAAGACTAAGGCCCCAATAGTTTCTATTATAAT
>QIGV01000230.1 GCA_003230085.1 Gammaproteobacteria bacterium | reverse complement strand
ATTGATACAGTTCCATCCGGGGAAACTACAATACCCTTCTTGGGTGCGGTTGCGTTTAATCGAAGCGCGTCACCTTCCTCGGCGGTTATTTCACCCGTTGCTACGGCTCTGTTGATCTTGCCAACGTTGGTGACAGGATTTGCAGGCTTATTCTCAAGGAAATTCTGCCTGCGGGTATTTAAACCAAAGTTACGCTCTGCATTTGTTTTGTTTAACTCGAACAACCTGTCAGAGTTGTTCTGTCTCTGTTTCAGTGCAGCAAGGCTATTCCGGTTTGAAATAGCACGTTGGTTCTGGAGCGAGTTAAATTGGCGCTCTGGTAGTGATTGATTGAGTTCGGCAAGGGCTTGTGATCGTGTGCTGAAATCTGCAAAGGGAGCAACAGCATCCGCACCAAATCGGCTGGAAAGTTGTGAGACAAGAACCTGCCATTTTTCTGGCGTATCAGCGGCTCGAACGCCGGTCTGTATAGCTTTCGCTGTGCGATCACCTTGCAGTGCTTGGAAGTTATCTTCCTGTCGCTTATTCTGTTGCCCTTGTATGAATGCATTCCCAACACCTTCACCTAGAAATATCTGTCCCATTAAAATGCTCCTCCACCAAATGCCTGAGCACCTAATCTCAATAGGTTGTTTGCAAATCCGATATTTGCATTGGCAGCATTTGTAAAACCACTTGCTCTGGCATTTCCTGAGCCTATAAGCCCTCTCTGTATGCCTTGAGTGATATTAGAGCCGATATTAGCTCCCTGCGTTGTGGCTGATTGCCCAGCTCCTGATAACCTTGCAAGCATATTTAACCTGTCATTAAATGCACCACGTCTTTTTAATTGCCCGAATGTTTGCAGGTCACGTAATGATCTGCCAGAGTTTAGCATTCCTCTTGCTGCTAATGATTTCTCAACTCCACCTAATCCAAAATCAACTTCCGCCTGAAACCCTGGATCGTTTTGAAAGTTTGAAAAGAAATCCTGTTGAGGTTGTTGCCCATTAACACCAAGAGCATTGGTGAGTTGAGACAGTGATCTTACTCCACTTTCTCTGAACGGAGTAAAGTCTGAGCGGGTTAGATCAAACTGCCTACGCCCTTCTGCTATAGAGCGCTGCTGGCCTCTTTCTTGTGCCTTTGCAGCTTTTTTGGCAGCGTTTGCACCAGTAATTGCACCTAATATCTTGCCCATCTTATAACCTTTTTATGTAATTTGAACCATTACTGGAGTACCCTAACCGGGTGTAAATATTTGATATGTCTCTACCATCAAAACTTGATTCAAAACATATGGCACCCTTAGTTTTAGCCCATTTTTCCATATGCTTCAAAAGCATAACACCTTTGCCTGGAACTGCCACATAGATCATATGCTCCATGCCAATAAGTTCAGCCATATTGAATGGGCTGGCGAAAACAGAGGAAGAAGAAAAGCCGACACCATCAGTGATGGTAAAAACGTCACTATCATCTGATTGAATCAGTCCGGTGAGGTAATAACCAAAGCTTTCATAATCAAATGTTGTGTTCTGTGCATGATACGATCCATAAAAAAACTTCTCTCCCATATCCGTGAGAGCCGGAATGTCATCAAATCCTGCTGTGCGTATCACGCTTTCAATATCCCAGCTGTTCGAAGCGATTCCAGTAATTCGTTGACCTTTGCCTTGATTTCATCATTTGTAGGTGTTCCGGCGGGCAGGTTATTAACGGCATCTGCACGTTTATCAATATCGCTAAGGTATTGATAGAATACCCGGGTCACATCACCAGTTGTAGGGTCTATAAACGAACCATAGCGAGGCAATAACGTTCTGTTTGTCATCCTTCTGCCCCCCCTATAGTCAAGTCAGCCAAGAGGATACCTCTTAATACCGGTGATGCTGATGTTATTCTCCATATGTATCCACCCTCTTTGATCTCACCGAGATTGCGCCATGTTAGCTTTTTTCTATATTCACCTATTTTCCCTAGTGATCTTGATTGACCGGGAGACCATGTACGGCCTCCATCTTTTGAATGAGACAATGAAACCTGCGGATTGGATAAAAGTGGATTATTGCTATTTATTCCCTGCCCTACCACCATGCTAATCTCCATTTTTTCAGCCAAAACTCTTTTTGGAAAAGCATGAGTTATTGGTGATCTTATATCAAAGATCATATGTTCGCCATCCTCGTCTCCGACATCAACATCCATTTCATAAAGTCTGCCAATATTATAGTGCCCAAGAATAGTTTTCCCGTTAAAGGACACACTATTGGATATATTCCAGCGCCCAATCTGATAACTTTCGCGCTCATGCCACTGTTCGGTAGCTGCATCAAACTCCCATGTGAACTGGGATGATGACAGGGTATAAAACTCATGCCCCTGGAAACTATATGTCATTGCTTTTAGGGTTTTTATTTCCCCGCGGCTCAACTCGCTTATTGCCAGATCAAGGCCTACTGGTGAAATTTTCACCGGATTATAATCCCCACGCATTCTGCGCACCATACCAAGGTGATCAACAAATATTACCGCATTATCGACCTCCACCACTGTGTGTGGAGATATGGTTCCTTTAGTAATATTTATGCCCTGTAGAGGTTCAAAAATACCATTTACATTGCCAGTATTACGCCATATTTCTATTGTTTCCGTGCCAAACAGTGCCAAATCTGAATTGCCGTAGACAAATGGCCTTGTTAAACCATCCGGATCACTTTCAGCTGTGGCAAAGTTCAATGCATTAATGGTGTTCCCGTCATTTTGATCAGTCCAAATAAACTTTCCACTATCTTGTGATAGGACAAAATAACCATCAATACTTATTAGGCCGTTTGGTGATCCAACATCAGGATCAGTAACTTGTGCAAATGACGTTCCCTCAGCAATAAAGAATTGCCCATTTGCGACAATACCAACCTGTGGAATTGTCCTGTTATTCCGCGCCATAAATACAGGGTCAGTTCCAGTAATCCCACCAATTATAACAAACGATCCATCCAGACCAATTTTGACTACCTGGGTGCCAATCACAGTGTAGATTGAATCACCAACGACTATCATGCCGCGCTCTCCAGAAGGGGAATCTAATGAATTAAACCTTTTGTATCCGGGGGTTGAATAAACAGGAGCAGGGGTTTTTGCATCCTGCCCTCCACGTTCAACAAATGCGTTTATTAAACGCGCATCTGATACAGACCCATCCCGAGCCGGATTGGAAGATATGCCGAAATTTATAGCAACCATTTCTAGTCCCTACCTGGGGTTATACTGATAATACCCTCCGCCTCCCCAACATCAAATGCCCTGATTGCTTTTAGGCTCTCATCAGCACTCTGCATGATAATCTGCTTGCGATCACTATTCGCTGTATAAAATGTGATCATCCTCTTGGCCAAGTTCCAGATGATTGCATCATACCATTCTTGGGGGATATC
>QIGV01000005.1 GCA_003230085.1 Gammaproteobacteria bacterium | reverse complement strand
GCATGTCAGGCAGGTTTGAAATTGAGTGCTGAGGCCTGAGAAATTGGCAGTCATGGCGTATCCGACAGAAAATACACCTCCCGTCATCACCATCGATGGCCCGGGTGGGTCGGGGAAAGGCACTATCAGCCGACTATTGGCCACGCAACTAGGGTGGAATTTTCTCGATAGCGGAGTCCTGTATCGTGCTGTAGCAATCGCGGCACGTCGAGACAATGTGAGTATGGACAATGAGCAGGCCCTCGGTGCATTGGCCTTAAATCTGACCATCCATTCTAAATTCAATGATGTCGATGATTCACTAAGCATTTTCCTCGGGGATCAGGATATCACCCAGGCGCTGTGTAGCGAGGCCTGCGGGGCGGAAGCATCAAAAATCGCTGTATTGCCCACCGTGCGACAGGCATTATTGGCGCGGCAGCGGGCATATAGAACCGAGCCCGGTTTGGTCGCCGACGGACGGGATATGGGTACCGTGGTATTCCCGACCGCCAACCTCAAAATATATCTTACGGCAAGCCCGGAGGAACGGGCTAAAAGGCGTTATAAACAGTTGAAAGACAAGGGAATGGATGTTAGTCTTATCTCCCTTTTGGAGGAGATAGAGTCCCGTGATGCGCGTGACACAGGTCGGGGAGTGGCTCCACTGAAACCGGCAGAGGGCGCAACTATATTGGACACCACCGGGATGGGAATCGATGAAGTGGTCAACGCTATATTGGAGCTATGGTCAGTAAGACAGGCGTGAAGTCAGGTCGTCACTGTTCAAGCTGAGTCGTTTTTTGCTGCGATAATGTTGACGAAAATAGTTTATACATCATGGCGTTTTGGTCGCCCTTTCTAAATAGGATCGGGTGTTTAATTAACTGTAATCTGGAGAAGTACCTGAGTGATATAGGGGTATTTTGAGCCAGTTTTAAATTGATGTCTGTCGTATTTTTCACAGACACGGGATTAATGATCAATGAGTGAAAGTTTCGCACAATTATTTGAAGAAAGCCTGAGTACTCAGTGCTTGCAACTGGGATCCATTATCACCGGGATAGTGATGGAAGTTCGTCCTGATGTCGTCATTGTCAATGCGGGCCTGAAATCAGAAGGGATTATCCCTATTGAACAATTCCTGGATGATCAAGGCCAGCCGGAAGTTGCAGTTGGCGATGAAGTGGAAGTTGCTCTCGATGCGGTGGAAGATGGTTTCGGCGCAACGAGACTTTCAAGAGAAAAGGCAAAACGTGCGAAACTTTGGAGTTTCCTGGAAGATGCAATGACCAAGGAAGAAAACATCACAGGCGTGATTACCGGCAAGGTCAAAGGTGGTTTCACTGTAGAAGTTGGTGATATTCGTGCCTTTTTGCCTGGTTCACTGGTCGACATCCGACCAGTTCGTGATCTAACACACCTCGAAGGCAAGGATCTTGATTTCCGTGTGGTCAAGATAGACCGCAAGCGTAACAATGTTGTGGTTTCCAGGCGTGCAGTAATGGAAAGTGAGACCAGTGCTGAAAGAGAATCATTGCTTGCCAGTCTGGAAGAAGGCCAGGTGGTTAAGGGTATCGTCAAAAATCTTACTGATTACGGTGCCTTTATTGATCTTGGTGGTATTGATGGCTTGTTACATATCACGGATATGTCATGGAAGCGTGTCAAACAGCCTTCCGATATTGTCAATATCGGTGATGAGATTGAGATCAAAATTCTTAAGTTTGACAAAGAAAGTCGCCGTGTATCTCTGGGACTTAAGCAGATGGGCGAAGATCCATGGGAGCATATCAGCCGTCGCTATCCTGTTGGTACCCAGGTCTTTGGCAAGGTGACCAATATCGCAGATTATGGCTGCTTTGTTGAAATTGAGGAAGGGGTCGAAGGCCTGGTCCACGTATCCGAAATGGACTGGACCAATAAGAACATTCATCCATCCAAGGTTGTCCATCTTGGTGATGAAGTAGAAGTTAAAATTCTTGATATCGCTGCGGATCGCCGCCGAATTTCGCTAGGCATGAAGCAATGCAGCTCCAACCCCTGGGATGAGTTTGCACTCACTCACAACAAGGGTGATCGGATCAGTGGTACAATCAAGTCAATTACAGATTTCGGAATATTTGTCGGTCTGGAAGGCAATATAGATGGTCTGTTGCATCTCTCCGACTTGTCATGGAGCGACGGTGGCGATGAAGCAGTGCATAATTTTAAGAAAGGCGATGAAATCGAAGCTTCTATTCTGGCTATAGATGCCGAGCGGGAACGTATTTCTCTTGGTATCAAGCAGCTGGAGCGTGATCCTTTCGACCTCTACATTGCGGAGAATCCGAAAGGGAGCATTGTGCAGGGTATTATCGGCGAGGTTTCTGCTAAGGGTGCGGTAGTTTCTCTGGGAGAGGGCATAGAAGGAAACATCCGTGCTTCAGAAATTGCCCGTGATCGTGTTGAGGATGCACGGAGTGCCTTGAACACTGGCGATGAGGTAGAGGCCAGATTGATTGGCGTCGATCGAAAGAATCATACAATCATGCTATCGATCAAGGCTAAAGATTTCTATGAGGAAGAGCAGTCTGTCAAGGATTATAACAAATCGACCGTCGATGGCAGCTCATCTTCAACCACTATCGGGGACTTGATCAAGGAACAGATGGATAACAAATAGTTCTGCGAACTGGAGTGGGTACAGCAATAAAAACCACATCCGTCTGTAAAATTGATCATTTCTATTATATTAAACTTTTGGGATATGAGATTTCGTTCATGAGGGGCGAGGGTAATGACAAAATCTGAGTTGATCGAAATTATTGCACAAAAACAAAAACACCTGTCTTATAAAGACATTGAGTTTGCAGTTAAGACCATGATCGAGCAGATGGCACAGACGCTGTCTTCTGGGGTTTGGTAGTTTTTCCCTGCATTTTCGGCCACCGCGAACGGGAAGAAATCCCAAGACCGGCGAACCGGTGCAATTATCTGGAAAATACGTACCGCATTTCAAACCTGGAAAGGAACTGCGTGAACGAGTCAATTCAGCTGGCAGCGGGTCCACAGCAGGGGGAGGTGATGATCGGGACCAGCATGGTTTTACTGCCCTCAAGGGAACAGGCGCTACAAATCCTACAACTGGTTTCTGAATACAACAGCATTCGCTAAGCTAAAACAACAATAAATCTGGAAAAGCGAAAATAAGAGGGCGGAGCAAGATGATGAAAATAATCGGTTTGATCATATTGTTGACAGTGCTGGTTTTTGGCTTGTTTCTGGGTGTTCTGAACGACGGACCCATTAAGATGGATTATTATGTGGGAACGCTAGAACTACCCTTTTCTCTGGTACTCGTCATCACGCTGTTAGCAGGGGCTACCCTCGGCGCAATATCCAGCATAGGCATTGTCTTTAAATTGAAGCGTGAAGTCGGCCAGCTGAAAAGAAAGGTCAGGGGCGGTAATGTCGAACTCACTAATCTGCGCAACCTTTCTTTGAAAACAGGTGCACATTAGACCTGTTTGAATGCTGAATACCACAGGCGATAATAATCGCATCATCGTTGCACTGGACTATCCTGATGCCAAGTCAGCGCTGAAGCTGGTCGATCACCTGAATCCCGAATCTTGCCGAATCAAAGTCGGAAAGGAATTATTTACCAACAGTGGGCCAGATCTTATAAGGCTTCTGACCGCCAAGGGCTTTGATGTCTTTCTGGATCTGAAATTCCACGATATACCCAATACTGTTGCCAAAGCCTGTCAGGCTGTAGCTGAACTGGGTGTTTGGATGGTCAACGTGCATGCAATGGGCGGTCAACGCATGCTGGAGGCCGCGCGTAAAGCGGTTGATAACTGCGCGCATCGGCCGCTGCTGATAGCCGTGACCATACTGACCAGCATGGATGAGCAGGATATACAGGAGATAGGATTAAAGGGTAGCGTTTCAGAGAACGTAGCACGCCTTGCGGCTATCGCAAATAAAGCAGGCCTGGATGGTGTTGTTTGCTCAGCCAATGAAGCCACCATGCTGAAATCAACCTTTGGCCCGAATTTTTCTCTGGTGACCCCGGGTATTCGGCCTGCGGGTGGACAAAGTCAAGATCAGAAACGCGTCATGACGCCATCAGAAGCGATCAGAAATGGCAGTGATTTTCTGGTCATCGGGCGAGCCATTACCAATGCAGAAAAACCAGCGTCAGCACTCAGCAATATCCAGACAGAAATTGACAAGGCTCTGACTGCTGCTTGACCCAGATAGCGGTTGTGTTACGCTTATAGTCGCAATAATTGCAGCATGGAAGCAGCGGCTGAAAGTCGGCCGCCAGCTGAATTAATCAATAACAAGGGAGTGTTAATATGAAAACTATACGTGCGTTATTCTGTATCGCAAGTCTATTGTTCGTCACAACTACGGCGTTTGCCAATTCAGTCAACATCAATACGGCTGATGCCACGGAGCTGGCGGAAATGATCAACGGTGTCGGCTTGAAAAAAGCGCAAGAAATTGTCCGATACCGGGAGCAGAAAGGACCGTTTAAGACGATCGAGGATCTGGCCAATATTAAAGGGATAGGACAGGCCACGATCGAGAAAAACAGGCAGCACATGACAACTAGTGGAGATGCTGGGAAGCATGCCAGGAAAGAATAATATCTGACTCCTTGAGTGGACCGTGGGGGGGGTATACCGTCCACCCCTTTGTTTGCCAGCTTGGATCAATGAACGGCCTTGTTTTGCAGGGCCGTTTTTTTAGCACTTTAGAAATAATTTTTCTGAAAAATGAGCAGAAAATTATTTCTGTTGAACCCTTGGTTAATTCGTCATTCCGGATGGAGCTCAGCGTAAATCCGGAATCCAGAGTTTATAATTGAGTATATTACTGGATTCCAGCATGCGCCGGAATGACGAATTTATCAAGGGATGTATGTCTCACAGCGGGGTATTGAAAAGAATCCCGTTCGTATGGCTTAGGCGTTGGATCCGATAAGATTAGAAATTTTGAATGAATAACGATAAACGACAAATTCTACCCCAGGAAATTGAGGCCTTACAGACCTACTATCAGAAAGATGAAATTAGCCTGATCGATTTGTGGCTGGTGCTGGAAAAACGAAAAGGCCTGCTTATAGCCGTCTTTCTGATTTCTGTTGCGTTGGGATTTACTCTCGCATTATCGAAACCTGATCAATATACTTACACAACCTCGATAGAAATTGCCCGCAGTACGGAGAGGTTGCTGGAAACACCGGGAACAGTGCTGGCAAAGCTGCAGCAGAGTTATATCCCCTTGGTTATCTATGAATACGAAAGCAGCCAACAGTCTAGGACCAAACCCTATAAAATTAATGCCAGTATTCCGAAGGGCAGCGAAATCGTAGTGTTGTCCAGCAATGATAAGGAGGATGCAGAGAACTCCCTGAATGAATTACATCAGGCTGTCGTCCGAAAAATAGCTCAGGATCATGATAGTACGATCACGGTTATCAAGGCCGAGCTCGAGAGTCAGTTGCACAGCGCCGACAGCAAACTGGGGGAGTTGAAGGATAAAGTAGCATTTATCGAAAACCAGGTGAAACGACTGGATGAAAAGTCAAAACTGATCACCAAGCAGATTAATGAAATTGGAGTGGTTATCAAAGAATCCAGAAAAAACCGTATTAAGGCAGTCAGCGAGGTTACCGGTGAGGCCAAAGCCATGACCCTGTTACTCATCGATAATGAAATCCAGCAATACCAGGAACGGGAATCTATGCTGATAGAACAACTTCACCTGGGATTGGCGACAGAGCGGGACATACTGAATCAGGAACTGGCAAACAACAGCCGCGCCCAGGCGGAACAGGAAGAAAAGATATTGGAGATGAGGGCCAAGATTGCCAATATTCTTCAGACCCGAGCGATTACGCCGATCATGCGAACCCAAGAACCGACGGCCCCTAATCGACTGAATATCATTATCCTGAGTGCTATTCTGGGTGCTATCCTGGCGTTTATTACCGTATTTGTACTCGAATTCGCGGAAAAGGTGAAAGAGAAAAAGGCTCTTAAGCCAACGGTCTGAACACACTTCCCACTGCATCTCCTGTGAATATCAAGTATGCAACCAGCTAATATTTTCGTTAAAATAATATAATGATAATCCAACCAGTGATCTTGTCCGGGGGTTCCGGTTCGCGCTTATGGCCGCTATCGCGTGAATTTTATCCCAAACAATTGTTGGCCCCCTGCGGAGAATTGACATTGCTCCAGGCCACGGTTGACAGATTGTCAGGACTGGATCAAAGAGAGTGTGAAGGTAGCCCGGCCAAGGTTGCAGCACCTGTCATTGTCTGTAATGAA
>QIGV01000221.1 GCA_003230085.1 Gammaproteobacteria bacterium | reverse complement strand
CGAGAGCAGGGTGGTTGACCTGATCGCCCAGGCGGGCGGGTTGAAGACCGATGCTGCGGATACGATCATCGTGGTTAAAAACGAAAACGGCAAACCCGTCAAGCACAAGATCGATCTACTAAGATTTTATGCAGGTGATATGGATCAAAATATTAAAGTCGCTGAAGGGGATTTTATTTTGGTTCCCAAGATGGATACGTTCTATATCCACGGCGAAGTGAAGCGCCCGGGGTCATACCGCCTGGAACGCGGTATGACCGCGATGCAGGCATTGTCTGTCGGTGGTGGTTTGACCGAACGCGGGTCGTTGAGTGGTATGAAAGTCACACGTCTGAAGGCGGATGGTAAAACCGAGGAAGTGAAGGTGGAGTTGACGGATCACTTGAAACCCAATGATGTGCTTTATGTGAAGGAGCGACTTTTCTAAATGGCACCCAATGAAATCAGTATTGAAAGGTTTTTCCTGATCTTGCGTACACGCAGCTGGCTGGTTCTTGGCTTTTTCATTGCCGGAGTGATCTTGGCAAGCATCGTGACCTGGCTGACGCCCGATATGTATACAGCCACCAGTTCACTAAATTTCGATTTCAAGAATGCTAACCCGATAGATAGTCAGGGTCGTACCCTGGAATCGGATAACTATCTTTACACCCAAATGGATGTCATCCAGAGTTTGAATGTAGCGAAGAAAGTCGAGGCAAGCCTGTCCGACTATGAGCGCGAACGTTTTATCGACTCTGTCCATGATGAGGACACAGTTATCGATAAAACCAAAAAAAGTATTATTGGTGCCATAAAGTCAATAGGTGCGCCAGACAAAGAATCCCGGACGGTGCAGCAGGGTGACAGTCACTCAGGTAAACAGGATACTCTCAAGGTAAAGTCTGCTTACAGCTGGTTCGCGCAGATGGTTGGGCGCAACCTGACAGTGGTACCACGCCTCAAAAGTCGTATCGTTGACGTATCTTATTCCTCTACCAACCCACGTATCGCAGCGCTTATGGCGAACCGGTTTGCGGATGCCTATATTGCGACCAACCTTGATATGACCATCGATCCAGCGCGGAAGACCACTCTGTGGTTCGATGAACAGTTGAAAACACTGCGCACAAAGCTGGAAGCTGCGCAATCAGCATTGACTGCGTATCAGCAAAAAGAAGGGATTGTGTCCTCTGACCGGCGAATGGACACGGAGTCAGCCCGTTTGCGGGAGTTGTCCAGTCAACTTGTAAAAGCACAACAAGATACGCGAAATGCTGTTTTCTCTCAAAAAAAGCTGAAGGAAATCCGGGAAAAAGGTGCCCCTCTGACCAATTTTTCTCCGATATTCAGCAACCCTGTCGTCGCGAAAATAAAGAGTGAAATTCGTAAACTGGAAGGTGAACGAGTCGATCTCTCCGCCAGTCTGGGAAAGAACCACCCAAGATACAAGCGGGTCATTTCAGAACTGGGTGCGGCTCGCAAGAGATTACAGGCTGAGATTTCGGCTATTACCGACGGGATTAACAATAACGCTGAGCTGGCGAAGGCGCGCGAAGAAGATCTGTCTGCCGCAGTGGAAGGGCAAAAACAACTGGTGCTGAACCTGAAAAAGGAACATGACAAGATCGCCATACTGGAGAGGGAAGTTGAAAGTGCTAACAAGACTTATAACGCAGCACTGGCAGAACTCAATACAACAAGCATGAAGAGTCTGGTTGACCAGACAAATATATACATTGTTGATCCGGCCAATATTCCACGACAACCTTCCTCACCACTGCTGACTAAAAACCTGGCGCTCGGTGTATTCGGTGGGTTGTTGCTTGGTATCGGACTTGCAATATTGATGGAAGTGTTTGTTCGCAAGGTGCATTCTAAAGAAGACCTGCTACTCGAACTAAAAATTCCCTGTCTAGGGCATTTGAATAAAGCATAGTTCATATCTAGATGAGCACATTATGAAAATAAAGAACTTGATGGATCACCTGAACAATGAACCAAATGCCAGGAAAATTGCGCCTGGGACAGAGGAAGATCCATCGTCATGGCGCGATGAAAAGGTGACTTACATCGAAAATGCTCGCGTGGAAACCGTAGCGGAACAGGCTGAGCAGAAGGCACTGTTGGTTAACGGAACTCAGTGGGCAAATCAGAGTATGGGGGATATTCTGATTGAGCTGGGCAAACTGAATATTGATGATATCGGACGCATTATTGATTACCAGCGCGAGAAAGGGCTATATTTTGGTGAAGCTGCTATAGAGCTGAAACTCGTTGATCAGGATGATATTCTTCAGGCACTGTCCACCCAGTTTGGTTATACCTATAACCGGGCGGAAGGAAGGCTATCAAAAGATATGGTTATGGCGTACTCACCCTTTGGTGAGCAGGCAGAAGAATTTCGTTCTATACGCAGCCAGCTTCTGAATAACTGGTATTCTGTAGACAGAAAGACACTCGCTATTGTAAGCCCCGAGAGTGGTGAGGGGCGCAGTTACGTTGCGGCCAACCTTGCTCTGGCTTTTTCGCAACTGGGACGTTCAACCTTGTTGATTGATGCAGATCTTCGAGTGCCTAGTCAGCATGAAATATTTTGTTTCAATCGGCGAATTGGTCTGTCTATGTTGCTAGCTGGACGGATCAGGCTCGAAGATATGGATGAGCTACCCGATCAGATATCCAGTTTTCAGCATCTTTCTGTCCTTGGGTGTGGCGCTATTCCACCAAATCCTGGAGAGCTTCTGAGTCAGGAAAGGTTCCCTTTGATTCTGCGAGAACTTGAAAAATACTATGATGTTATTATCCTGGACACGCCACCGGCTACTTACGCGGCTGATGTCAGGTCGATTGCTGCGGTTGCCAGTAGTGTGTTGTTGGTTACCCGAAGTGGCCATTCGAAAATGGATAAGGCGAAAGAGTTGATGAACATGATGGGCGAAGTCAGAGCGAATGTCGTTGGCGCCGTGCTGAATCAGTTCTAGTCAAGGTAACTTGATTACAGAAAACAAAACCATGCCCGAGAGTCCAAGCAAGCAGAAACTATATGTGGACATCTTGCTTGTGTACCTGTTGCTGTTCGTCAGTGGCACATGGCGGTATAACCTCATTGGGGATAAGGCGTTAATAGCGGCATTTCTCATCAGCGTTGTAGCATGGTATTTGTATAGCGATAGAAAGATCAGTGACAGGTTTCTGCTCTACGTGGTCTTTTTTTCCGGTATGTTACTGGCGCTAAGCCTGTATACAAGGGGTAGTCTATCTTTGCCCTCGGCGATCTCGTCGGTGATCAAGCTGGTGCTTGCCTATCTTGTTCTGAAAACGGTGGGTAAACGGTTCGTTGATACCTATATCAAAGTGATCGTATTTTTAGCCGCAATCAGCCTGTTTGGATACCTAACCGATATATTCCATTTGTTTGATGGAATAGTGCTTAGACTGCCTCCCGTCGGCGAAATGGGTTATGAAGG
>QIGV01000043.1 GCA_003230085.1 Gammaproteobacteria bacterium | reverse complement strand
AGGAAGAAGCCGAGGAGTGGTGGCATAAGTGGGCTGGAAAAGGTGGTGGTGGCAACTGGAAAAAATGGGCCGGTGAAGAATCTGCCGAAGAAGATTGGGAAGGCAATGAATGGGTCGCCAGCGATGGCAAGCCGAAAGGTGAATGGGAAGAATCAGACGACTGGAGCGGCAATGAATGGGTTGATAACGAAGGCAAGCCAAAAGAAGATTGGAGCAAGACCGATAAGCCACCAGAAGTAAAACCCGATGATAAAGCCAGCACCAAGCCTGACGCATCCTGGCACCAAGCCTGACGCATCCTGGAAGGGCAATGAATGGGTTAATAAAGATGGCAAGCAGTCTGGAGAATGGGGCGATTCACCAGATTGGCAGGGTAATGAGTGGGTTGACAGCGATGGCAAGCCCAAGGAAGACTGGTCAAAGGCAGATACCAAGAAAAGCCCCCCGAACCGTTAGAAGAAAATCATAATTCAGGAGTAAATTTCATGCTGTCAGATACCTGGCATTTATTTCATAAATATATGATCATTACGATGAGAATGCCATTGTGGTCTCTCTTCACATTGATCCAGCCACTAATCTGGCTCATCATCTTCGCGCAGCTCTTTGGCCAGTTTGTCGAAGTCGAAAATTATATGGACTTCACGGTGCCTGGAATTCTAATCATGACCGTGCTGTTCGGCTCATCCTGGTCTGGTGTTAGTCTGCTACGGGAAATATCGGCGGGCACAGTAGACAAAATGCTGGTCGCGCCGGTATCACGGATTGCCATTGTTCTAAGCCGTGTCATGCACTCCGCCATTCAGGTTATCGCGCAAACCTTTATCATTCTCATTGTCGCCTGGCTGATGGGTTCGACAATCACCATGAACCCGATTTATCTGCTACTGGGGATGCTGATCATCTTCTTACTCGGCGTGGGATTTGCGGCGCTATCCAATGGCTTTGCCATCACCTTACAGCGAGAAGAACCACTCGTCATGATCGGTAATTTAATGACGCTCCCGCTGATGTTTTTCTCGTCCGCTCTTGTACCAAAGCAATTTTTACCTGACTGGATAGAGTTTATTTCCATCATTAATCCAGTGACTTATGCCGTTGAATCTGTCCGAGCAATACTTGTCGGGCCACCCGATTTCGAGATTTTTGCCAAGGGTCTGGTCTTTATGCTACTTTTTGCGGGGATCTCCCTGTCATGGACAGTAACAGCATTCAATTCCTTAAGGGACTGATACTAACACCAACCCCAGGCTCTCAGTCATTACAGCACCCAGGTCCGTGAATGGGACAGACCCGCTGTAACCTTGAAAGTTTCCACTATTTCATCGCTCGCGCCATCGATGACGGTCACTGTCCCTGCCTCCGAGTTGGAAGAAAATACCAGGGATGTCCGACCACCGTCATCCAGGAATGCCAGTGAGCCTGATGGGCAACCCAACCGATGCTCCTTGAGCAGTTTTATCTCGGGTAACGCGGTCAAGTCAAAAATAAGTAAGGCATCTGTTTTCAGGTTTACCTGCTGCTCCGAGCTACCCGATTTCCCGGTCGTTAAATAGAGTTTTGAACCATCCGTATTAAAATAGTATTTACTGATATAGATATCATTCAGATCAGCCTTGCCCAGAATTTCATTCGTAGCCACATCAAGCACTGTCAGTTTAGCGACAACATGTTCCGGGTCTGATTTGCGATCCGCACCACGACCGATAACATAACGGCCATCTGGCGCGGCGAAGAGGTTGCTGTGACCCTTGAATTCGCGTCGATCAACAATGTCATGCGAGATCGGATCAATGATGGCAATCGTTCCATAACCATTATTCAGGTTATATACTTTGCCCGAAACGGGCGAATAAACCAGGCCATGGGGGAAGGCATTATTGGGGACGACTTTATCCTGGCTGTCTTCTTTGTCTGTCTCACACAAGTTGATCGTCGTCACAAGCTTGAGATAATTTTCCGGGGCATTCGGATCATTACCCACCACTGATATAGTGCCATCCTTGAGGTTACTGATATATGCGGTATAGGGTACATCCGGTGCAGCTTCCGATGGGTAGGTAAACGTTGCTTGATGATGCCCCCTGCCAACGCATATTGTTCCAAGGTAGATGGCAGCTGAGCTGGCGGTATTATCAACAATAGAAACGGAGGACCCCTGTTCCCCACAGTTTAACCGATCATTCCCCGTTTCCTTGTCTCCATCATTCATAAACCAGTCACGACTGGAATTGGGGTCACTGTAGATATGAGCTGGAAACGCATCCTCAGGGAAAAAGGGTTGTATCCGGATTTCCTTTGAGACAGGATCCAACAGGATAACTTCGTATTTTTCTGTCAACCCTACAAATACGGGTTTACACTCTTTCTCCAAAGTACTTTCTGTTTCAATGGCAATGGGATTTACCGACATTTTGCCATCGGCATGCTCAATAACGGCAATCTCACCTGTCTTCCGGTTACCTGAATAGTAGGCTAATGTGTATCCTATGGTACTACTGTCTGGAGTATTCATGATTCATCTCTTCCAATATTAAAATTTCCCAGCGGAACCCGGCACAAAACTCTCTGGCGAAAGTCGCGTCAATAGAGGCTCTCTAGTCACGTAAAAGAGCTCCATTATAACCGAACGAGACAATATACAGTATCCTCTCAGAAATTAACGTTTAATCCAGTAGAAAAAACCAGTCTGTCATAATCACTTAAAGATGTGCTCTGCTGCCCCAAAACAATCTGCTCGGGATCAAGAATAAAACCAACAGGCAGATTGGACTGGTTCAGCGTCCAACTCAATGAAGTAAACAGGTTGATGTTATTTTTCATGCGCCTGGACGCGCTCAGCACAATATTGTGCTGCTTGTTCTTGCGACGCTTGGTAAACTGCGAAAAAGAATCAGTATTCTTATAATTGAACATTGTAAAACGATAATTTATATTTCCTGAAATACCGTACGGGAATCCCTGTTCTACACCAATATTTGCACCATTGCTGGTATAGGCATAGTCACTCCCCACAAACTCCTTATTTTCATTCTTTACATAAGTGTAGCCGAGATTCAACGCCTGCCTCTGCCCCAGCGGCTGGTTCATGGTAATCCCCACGGTTGAAATATAGGCGCTGAAAAACGGGCTATCCTCGGCATTCAGATTGGTATAGGAAGTCCTGCCAGATAGTCCTGTCAGGACCTTCTCGGCAGAAAAAGGAAAAAATATTTTAGGTAATTTTTTTCGTGTAAAAGCTTCAGCAAAAAAGGCATTACTGCGACTGAATCCATTTCCGGTAATCAGCCCCATATTCGTCCTATAGGTATAACCTGTAACGTAAGTTATATCCTTCGGAATATAGGTTGCCGACAATGTCGTGCTCGTATTCAAAAAATCAAACTGCCCTGCATGAAATATTTCATATGATGGCGTGGTTAAAAACCGCCATCGTATGCCATTTTTCATTTTATATTGATAGGCCAGACTGAAATTCAGATTAGATATTAAATCTTCTTCAGGATCATCATCACTCAGATTGGTGTTACTGTTATACGACATAAAATAACCCATATTTGCCATTAACCCATTAATACGCCGTTCCATATTTCTCAATCGGATGCTCGCAATTTCGGCAATATCTTCGGGAGGGTTTGCCTGTAATATTTCCTGGTACTCACCGATGGCATCTTCTTCCCGATTCATCATTTCAAAACTCCTGGCCAGGTTTAATCGGGCGCTGATATGTGACGGCGCCTGT
>QIGV01000100.1 GCA_003230085.1 Gammaproteobacteria bacterium | reverse complement strand
GCTTTCCGGTAGCATCTCAGCGCAGCATCATACTGTCCAGCCTCTTTCAGCGCATTGCCTAGATTGCTATGTATGCCAGCAATTTCCGGGTTGACTACAAGTGCTTGTTGAAAACATTTGATTGCTTCATTGGCGCGCCCCTGGTCTTCAAAGGTATTTCCGAGATTGATCAGAGCGTCGATAAAATCAGGTTTAATAGCTAATGCTTTTTGAAAGTTTTTAATCGCATCTTCGATGAATCCTTGAGATTTAACCAGAACGCCGAGATTGTTATAGGCTTCTACGAAGTTAGGATTCAGGCGCAATGCATTCTGGTAATTTTCAATTGCAAGATTATTTTGTCCTTTTAATTCTAATACATTACCCAGGCAGTGATAAGCTTCTGCAAAATTCGGATTTATGTGCAGGGCTTTTTTTAAGTGTGGCATTGCCTCTTCAGGCATATCTTGGTACTTGAGGCAATGAGACAGGTTAACAAGCGCTTCGACATAATCGGTTTTATGTTGCAGGGCATATTGATAATTTGTGATAGCTTCTTCAAAGTTTTGCTGTTGCTGATGAATAATGCCTATATTATAAAAAGCCTCTGCGTATTCCGGATTGATAGTTAAACTCCGTCGATAGATCCGTAAGGCTTCTTCCACATTCCCAAGTGCTTTCAGGATATTGGCGTAGTTGTAAAGAAAAGAAGCATTATGAGTTTGCAGCTGTGTAGCACGTTTTAGATTGGCAGCGGCAGCTTGTAGCTCGCCCTGTTGATATTGTATATTTCCCAGATTGTTATAGGCTTGTGTGAATTGAGGGTTGAAGTGAATGGCTTGCTGGTAGTGGCGGATTGCCTGCTTAGGCGACCCCTTTAGTGTGGCGATTCTTGCAAGATTGTAAAAAGCATTGGAATCTTTAGGATTCAGCTTAATCACCTGTAGTAAATTGCTTGTCGCTTCATCGAGATTGCCAGATTGAGCGTTAATAAGACCCATCGTAAACCAGGCATCGGCATTATCAGGTTGTTCCTGGCATAACCTGTGGCTCTGCGTCTTAGCCTCCTGAAGGCGATTTTCGCTAATGAGTTGCTGGATCAATTGTTGCTTATCGTTCATCTGGCAGCCTGGGGTTTCACGGGGTTAAGATATTTCAGCCACATATCGCGATAGGCCGATTCGAGGGCCTGCGCAAGGCTGCGGGCATCCCCCAAGGGGGAGGTCGCCATGCGTTGACGCAGCGAAAGGCGCAATTTAGTAAGTTGTTGCGGGTTTTTAGCGAGGGCCACCGCCTTGGACACGTAATCCTCCTGTGAATCGGCGATCAGTTCGGTTAGGCCCATTGCGGTGAGCATGCTCACTCCTTGCCGCTCGATAAAACGTTCTCCAGACAGTGTAATAACTGGTACTCCCATCCACAGCGCATCGGCGGTGGTGGCGCCGCCGGTACGGGGAAAGGAATCGAGTGCAATATCGATATTGTGATAAGTTTCTAAATAGGGCTTTGATCTCGGCAATAGGGTTAATCGTTGTGGCGCAATGTTGTGCTCAGCGAAGCAGGCTAGCAATTGAGCCCGCGCTGCAGGATCAGCCAGGGTTCGAGTCTTGAGTGTTAACCGACTCTGAGGAATTGATGCGAGGATCCTGGACCAGCAGGCAATGACTGCTGGTGTCAGCTTGGACTGTTGGTTGAGGCTGCCGAAAGTGATGGGTTTATCATGATCTGTTGCTGCTACAGGCGGGGCGCAATCAGCAGGACGATAACTGAGCCAGCAGCGGGGCAGACGATAAATAGATTCGGTGGCCAACTCCACAGTGCCTGTGCCCTGCCCGGGGGTATTTTGGGGGTGCAGGGTCTCATCGGTAATCCAATAGTCCATGGTTGTAAGCCCGGTGGTGGCGCAATAACCTATATAGGTAGCCTGTATCGGGGCGGGCTTATAAGTAAAGACCTTGAGGCGATTGCCAGCAGTATGGCCAGCAAGATCTATAAGAATATCGATATGATCTTTATTGATCAGGTGAGCAAGGTCTTCATCTGATATACCCACGGTGGAGCGCCAGGTATCGATTTGAGTTTGGATGCGCTGGGTGACGGCGTCAGGCCGTTTGACTTCGGCATAGCAGAACACCTCCACCTGGGTGCGATCATGCTCAGCTAGAATAGGTTCAAGGAAGTAGCTGACAGCATGGTTGCGCAAGTCGGGTGAAACATAGCCGATGCGCAGGCGTTTGTTTGGGTTGCCGCTAGCAGAATGAGAGAAGAGATGGGCCTCGCCATGTTTGCCATGGATGCGGTTCCAGCGTTGGCTTTCTTTGAGCATTTCCTGAGGGGACCTAAGCACATTATAGCTCCATTCGAACAACAGATTACTATGGGCCTCGGTATAGTCTGGCTTGAGTTCCAGGACCTTTTGATAATGCTCCAGGGCGGCTTCGTGTTGGCCCAGGTCTTTCAGGGCATTACCCAGATTGAGATAGGTTTCAGTGGGATTATTAACCTGTGACTTTGAATGGTGATTAACCGGGCTCGTTCTATTTTGTATTGCCAGAGCCTGATTTAAATTTTTAATTGCCTCTTCCATGAGGCCTTCAGACTGGAGTAGATTGGCGAGATTGTTATACACTTCGGTATACTCCGGGTCTAATAGCAAGGCGTGACGGTAGTGTTTAATCGCCACCTGTGTTTTTCCGAGTGTATTATATGCGATACCTAAATTATAATAGGCTGGTGCGTAGTCTGGCTTTAATTCGAGCACCTTTCTGAAATGGGTGATCGCATTTTCAGTAGATCCCTGGCGGTAAGTGATGCTGCCTAGATTGAGATGGGCCTCGATAAGATCTGGATTGCAACACAATGCCTGACGAAAATATTGGAGCGCTTTATCGAGCTGCGATTTTTCCATATACAGCACGCCAAGGTCGCAGTAGGCGTCTGTATACTCAGGATTTAATTCGATACCTTTCAGATATGATTTGATAGCATCATTAAGCAAGCTGAGCGTATGAAATATCCTGCCTAATAAAAAATAATATTTAGGCTCTTTGCCATTGTTGCTGACTGCTTTTGTGACGAGTTCAACGGCGGTTTGGTGATGTCCTTTTTGATGAGCCAGGGTGGCAAGATAATACAGGGTATTGGAGTGATTGGGGTCCTGTTTGAGTATCTGACGATAGATCGATTCAGCTTCATCTAACCTGTCTTCCTGATGATGCTGTAGAGCGAGTTTTAAGGCTTCTGGATGGTTGATCTGATTATGGACCATAGTGGGACTCTCCGGTCATTTCAAGGTTATCTTCCCACATATCCCGATAAGCGGACTCGAGGGTTTGAGCCAGCCCACGGGCATCACACAATGGAGAGGCAGCCATCCGTTCACGCAATGAGTCACGCATCAGGCTGAGTCGCTGTCGGTCATTGGCAAGGGCCACCGCCTTGGCCACATAATCATCTTGTGAGTCGGCGATCAGCTCATCCAGGCCCACCGCAT
>QIGV01000197.1 GCA_003230085.1 Gammaproteobacteria bacterium | reverse complement strand
CACGAAGCATTCTCGATGAAGTCATCGAGGAAGGCAGTGACGATCAGAAGGATGAAGCGCGCGGCATTATGGAGCAGATTGCCTGAGTGTCGGAAGCATAACGTTTAAGAGTTCAGGGGCGCTTCGGCGCCCCCTCCTATTATATCTTGCTCCGCTGTTGTTGCTTTCTTTCTAATACTGTAACCGAACAGAGCGCAGCGAATGGATTGTGTTAAGCGCCGAGCATTCCATGCTCACGATGAGGCTTGCGCGCAACCAGTACTAGAGATTATATTTCCATAAGCTATGAACAAAGAGCATAAGCGGACCATATTCTAGAATAATCTTTCCATTGAAGAATTATTTGAGTGGATGGAATCAACTCGTCGCAATCAACTTTCCGATGAAGTAAGGGAGGCTGCCTGATAACGTTGGGAAGCGGTGAATGTTGGAGTCACTAACCGCAAGCTAATCTGAGAAGATAGAAAGCGACTCTTCATTGATGAATCAATGCAGAGAATCCATGGTGATCATCCATATTTTCTGGTCGAAGCTTATCTTATTGCCTGGTCCGAAATAGAGTTCCTCCCAAGACCTATTCCCAAGAGTAATTGGATGGAGTTAGATCGATTGGCAAAGAAGTGAGTCAACGATTATGACTACAAACGTCAGACCGCGTTAAAATTGCATAGGGTTCGATACTTTTGAGTTAATATAGGGTGTCGTTAGAAGCAGTAACTTCAAGGATGAGTTAATGTCGCGCCTCGTACGCCTATGCCCTCCAGGCATTCCCAGTCACATTATCCAACGGGGACATAATAGGAATGTATGCTTTGCAAAAGAAAAGGACTTTTCTGCGTATGAAAATTGGTTGAACATATCCGCAGTAAAATACGGTGTTGCGATTCACGCTTGGGTTTTTATGAAAAATCATGTGCATATTCTTGTTACCCCCCCCAAGAACAAGATGGTATATCGCGTATGATGCAGGAGATTAGTCGTCGCTATGTGCGTTACTTCAATGATGCTTATAGGCGAACTGGTACACTTTGGGAGGGGCGATTTAAATCCTGTGTAGTAGAGCCGAGAGACTATTTACTGAGTTGCCAACGATACATTGAACTTAATCCTGTAAGAGCGCATATGGTAAGTTCCCCTTCTGACTACCCTTGGTCTAGCTATCGCCCAAATGCAATCGGAACAATGTCAAAGCTATTGACGCCTCATGAAAGCTATTTAAATTTAGGGGGATGCGATCAGGAACGGATACTGGAATATCGAAATTTATTCGCGGTCCAAATTGACGAAGCATTGCTTAAAGATATCCGTGCATCTGTTAACAAAGAGCTGGCTCTCGGCAGCTTAGAATTTAAGAATGAAATTGAGAGGTTGACCGGTCGACGTGTTACTCCAGGAAGGAGAGGTCCAAAGAAGAAATATGACTTTCAAATATAAGAAGCATGAACATTTTTTACTCTGACCCTAATTGTTAAATCCAGTGAAGATGTCTTTTCTTTTTTCAGTGCCTTGTATAGTCTGTGTTCGGCGCATTTCTTTGGCTACCTGTTTTCTCTATAACGTCTGATCGTTGACAAAAAGTCTATGTGATGCGCATGTAGTTACATTAATTGGAATATAACCACAGGGAGTAATGCCATCATGGTGAAAAGTAAAATACTGAAGTTTATCTCTTTATCAATTTATCTAGCAGCAATGGCCAATGGGACAAGCGCACTTGCAGCAATCGGTAAAGTAAGTCGATCTTGTGCCCCAGCCGGAGCACAAGAAAGTATTACAGTCGATTGGACATTCACTCCACACCAATTCTGGACTGCAAGCAGCCACTATAAGGATGGTGCTTTTCTTCACACAACCAATACTGTAAATAACTCTGGTGCTATAGGCGGCTGGGAATACACGTGGCGTTCCTATGCAGGACATGCCATAGAATTTTGGTATGGAGCAGTTATAGGCTATCACTACAAGCGCTTAGGGCTTGTCTCTTTTCTGGGGAATACTGTTGCAACTGATTGCAATTTAACGCAATGGGGATTCTAGGTAGTAGCTAAATAATACATAGGTTTTTCTTTATCACGTATACCTAAAGGAGTTTTATGATGGAACGGACGCTAAAAAGTATACTTTTTACAACGTTGTTATTCACAGCAGGAAACGGGGCTGCGGCAGATACTGTGCCGCTGCCATTTGCCGGCAAGCAATCGTCACCTGTTCCTACAATGGAAATAGGCAAGGTAAAACATTTATCCAAAGAAGAGCTTCCTCCTGAGCTAAAGGCTGTCGTGGAAGATGATATTGAAAAATCCCGAAAAGGCTATGAAGATGTATCAGAGGAATATTTCGAATATTTGGACAATTACCGAAACTATTTACGCTTGGAGAATGATGTCCTGCCTAATCTTAAGCTGACCCTTGCGGATCTTACTCGAACAGAATTTGAGGGCTACAACTACGAAGGGATGATACCGGGAGGGCCTACAATACCGGGGCCATGGACCAGTGTTACACGGGTATTTCGACGCCCAGATGGCATGCTTATCAAGTTAACCGAATGGGATTTTGTTGCGGATGGAGGCGCAATTGTCATTGTTGATGAGGTAATGAATGAGCGTGTATCAGGTATACCTGCCTTCTCGTCTGTAAAAAAATCTCCATCGGGCAGAGCAATCACAACACTTACCTGGGCAACAGACAAAAAACAATATACCCTTATTGCAGAAGACGATGGCAGTGTCCGTGGAACCAGAAAATTGAGCAACAAAAAATGGTTAGTAAAGCTGGCCGAATCTATTCGTGACTGATGCGAATAGGTAGGTGAATTGTAAGTGATCAGTAAACGACGTTCTTGTATTGAGTTATTTTCCATATCACCACAGTGTATATAGATTCCCAGTTGACGCGGTGTTGGTTATCAATGATAAGGCGTCATTAGATCTGATCTCTAAAGCCTCGGCGGCATGGACGCCGTCGGGGCGATGTGAGAACAGTTGCGTATCCCGCTAAAGCTTGCCACCTAATTTCATGCAAAGGCTGTCACTCAGACCGTGCACTATGTCAGTTATCCATGATATCTAGGCACATGTCGCAGCGATTCTCTGCAGTCAGTGTAGTCGGCCTGGCAGGTGCACTAGGCAGTGAATCGGGAGATTGCGACGTCCTGCCGCGTGAGTGAATATGCTTGACGGTATTTAAGGCAATGCAATTTGAGACCATGCCCAAAGAACTATGGGCATGTTTTTGTTTCTGTTATAGCCGTTCTGGTTATGGACGTACTAACTGGTGTCCCTTTATTATACGTTGTGCTAATGAATAACAAAAGCGCCTGATTTTACCTTGATAAGGCTAATACACTTGGACATTACATGCTAATCGCCTGTGGAGTGGAATACGACGGTGCCGGTTTTTCCGGCTGGCAACGCCAGCAGAATGCACCTTCCGTGCAGGCGGAAGTCGAGGCGGCATTATCCAAAGTCGCGAACCACCCGGTGCAGTTATTCTGCGCCGGGCGCACCGATACCGGTGTGCATGCCA
>QIGV01000041.1 GCA_003230085.1 Gammaproteobacteria bacterium | reverse complement strand
GTTAAATCTCGAAATTGTTCGAAACATTATTCAAAAACGCCTCCCGGATTTCCGTGAATTTTCACGAATTGTTTTGGAGTTGGGTTTTTAGGTGAAAGATAAAAAAAGTTGCTAATCTCCCGTTAACTGAAAAATGACCAGCTTTATGCTTATAATTTGTTGATTCTTAATGATATTCATTTTAACTAGCTGTTATATAGGGATAAAATGGGATTTTATTCAGTTTTAACGAGACAGCAGCGCAAAAAGGTATCTTCCAACGTGGGAATGAGAAGTTTGAGTTTTAATAAAAAATCTATTCAGTTATGGGGATTGTGGATCTTTAAGGGGATAAAAATACAGAATAAAACAGTCAGGAAATTAGAAAACTAAGATATCTATAATCGAACATAGATTAATGACACAATCAGGGAAAACTTATGCTAAACAACAAATCAATCCTCATCACTGGCGGTACTGGTTCCTTCGGCAAAGCCTTCGTCAAAACTGTCCTCACTCGTTATCCAGATATTAAACGTCTCGTGGTTTACTCTCGCGACGAACTCAAGCAGTTCGAGATGTCTCAGCAGTTCCAAGAAAGTTCCTACAAAGGCATCCGCTACTTCATCGGGGACGTGCGTGATCAAGATCGCCTGCGTCGAGCGATGGAAGGTGTCGATATGGTTATCCATGCTGCTGCACTTAAGCAAGTACCAGCTGCTGAATATAATCCCTTCGAATGTATCAAAACCAATGTATTGGGCGCACAGAATGTAATTGAAACCTGTCTGGACAATGATGTACAACGCGTGGTAGCACTTTCCACGGATAAGGCTGCCGCACCGATTAATCTCTACGGTGCCACCAAGCTCTGCTCGGACAAGTTATTTATCGCCGCTAACAACATCAAAGGACATAGAAATATTCGATTTAGCGTGGTTCGATACGGGAATGTAATGGGAAGTCGTGGCTCAGTGATCCCATTTTTTCTAAAAAAACGCGCAAATGGGGCATTGCCCATTACTGATCCAGGCATGACGCGTTTTAACATTAGCCTGCAAGAAGGTGTTGACATGGTATTGTGGTCACTGGAAAATGCTTGGGGGGGAGAAGTTTTAGTACCCAAAATTCCGTCATACCGTATCACCGATGTAGCCAATGCCATTGGCCCAGAGTGTGAGCATCCGGTCATTGGTGTGCGGCCTGGCGAAAAAATACACGAAGAAATGATTACTGCCAGTGACAGTTTCAATACTGTTGACTTGGGTGCTTATTACGCTATTCTGCCTTCTGGTGGTACTTACAGTATTGCAGAATACTGTAATAAAACAGGCGCAAAACCGGTGGAGCCAGGTTTTTGCTATAACAGTGGGAACAACGCCGATTATTTGACTGTTAATGATCTACGCGACCTGATTCAAAGGCATGTTAACCCTGAGCAGAATATTTGAGTCCATGAGTGTGATTCCATACGGTCGTCAAGATATCTCAGAAGCTGATATTCGGGCAGTAGTGGAGGTACTGCGCTCTGACTTCCTCACTCAGGGATCCACCGTCCCAACTTTTGAGAAAGCCGTCACCACTTACTGCGCTACGCGGCATGCCGTAGCAGTCAACAGTGCTACGAGTGCTCTACACATTGCCTGCTTGGCTCTTGGTGTCGGGCCGGGCGATATCGTCTGGACAAGTCCTATCACATTTGTGGCGAGTGCCAACTGCGCACTCTATTGTGGAGCACAAGTCGATTTTGTGGATATTGATTCACATACATACAACATATGTGTTGAACGGTTAGCGGAAAAGTTAGCACAGGCGGAAAAATCAGATTGCCTACCAAAAGTAATAATCCCTGTGCATTTATGCGGACAGCCCTGCGACATGACCTCTATCCATGCCTTGAGCCAACGCTATGGCTTCAAGATCATTGAGGATGCATCTCATGCCATTGGTGGCAAGTACAAGGATAAACCCATCGGTAGTTGCTACTACAGCGACATTACTGTGTTTAGTTTTCATCCCGTCAAAATCATTACAACCGGAGAGGGTGGTATGGCATTGACCAATAACTCCCAACTCTTCAAACATATGCAGCTACTCCGTAGCCATGGGATCACCCGCAACGAGGCGGATATGACTCACCCATCAGAGGGGCCTTGGTACTATCAGCAAATAGATCTGGGTTTTAATTACCGTATGACAGACCTGCAGGCTGCCTTGGGTTTAAGTCAAATGCAACGTCTGGATGCGTTTGTGAGCAAACGACATGCCATTGCTCGGAGATATGACAAACTGCTCGCTAATTTTCCAATTATCAGGCCTTGGCAGCATCCAGAAAGTTATTCTGGAATGCATCTCTATGTGATTCGGATTGAGCTCAATAAAATTAGCAAAAATTATCATGAGGTATTCAAATCGTTACGAGATTCTTCTATCGGCGTCAATCTGCATTATATTCCGGTGTACCGTCAGCCTTATTACGTTCGCCTGGGGTTCGAAGCAGGGTACTGCCCAGTGGCGGAGGAGTATTACGCAGGGGCGATCAGCTTACCATTGCATCCAATGCTAACTGATGAGCAGCAGGATGAGGTTGTGGCTGCACTAAAAAGGGCAATCAACCCATGAAAATTGCTGTAATCCCGGCCCGTGGCAAAAGCAAGCGCATTCCACGTAAAAACATTAAAGAATTCTGTGGCAGGCCTATGATTGCATGGTCTATCGAAATTGCGAAAGCATCCAAACTCTTCGACCACATTATTGTATCAACAGATGATGCTGAAATCGCAGCCGTGTCGAAAACTTGGGGTGCCGAAGTTCCTTTTATGCGTCCCGCTGTACTTTCTGATGATCATGCGAGTACCATCGAAGTTCTTGCTCATGCTACACAATGGGGATTACGGCAGGGCTGGACAGTCTCAGCAGTGTGCTGCGTCTACGCCACTGCGCCATTCATTCAAGTTGAAGACCTCAAGCTGGGCTTAGAAACGCTTGAATCTGGAGCCTGGGCATATACATTCGCGGTCACCGACTTTGCTGCACCTATATTTAGGTCTTTTCGGAAACATTCTGAGGGTGGAGTCGAGATGTTTTTCCCCGAGCATTTCTCAACCCGATCCCAAGATTTCCCAAATGCAATGCATGATGCAGGGCAGTTTTATTGGGGGCGTCCCTGGGCCTGGATAGAGGGAAAACGGATTTTTGATCGGCATTCAGTGCCTATCACTATTCCGCGCTGGCGGGTGCAGGATATTGACAATCAGGATGATTGGGTGAGAGCGGAGCTTATTCATAAGCAATTAGAGGCCAAAAAACATGACAGACACATCTAAGCATGCAACACCCCAGGAAACATTTTGGGCGGGACATTTCGGCACGAAATACATCGGTCGAAACGACAGTAAACAACTTTTAGCGTCTAACTTGAATTTCTTTGCCAAGGCTCTAAAACAAGCAGGAAAAATATCATCTTGCTTGGAATTTGGTGCTAATATTGGTATGAATTTAAAGGCACTTCAGTCCCTTTACTCCGAAATAAAATTAAAAGGGATTGAAATTAATCCTGATGC
>QIGV01000112.1 GCA_003230085.1 Gammaproteobacteria bacterium | reverse complement strand
TGCTAGAATATACAGGAGCGATATTTCTTATTCTTTTTTCGTATACAGTCCCCTTGTTCCTTAACTCTATCAGAAATGACAAGTATCGTCTCGTTGCATTCTATATAGTAATAACGGCACTGCAACTTGTTTCCCTGTTTAATTATTTCATTTTTACTCTTCCGGGTGCTGGGCAGGATGCCAGTACCTTTAGTTACAATGCTCAGACTGCAGCCATCAATGGGGTTGCTCCGACATTCTCTGTCGGTACGGGTGTCTACGAGTATATTCTTTTTTTAAGTTATTCTATATTTGGTATTAATAAACTCGTAGGGCAGTCCATAAGTATACTGGCAGCCATTGTATCCTGTATTTTTATTTTGAGGATTGCGCGTCATCTGGATATTCAGGGGAATTTTGCGACACTCTTACTCATTATTGTTGGACTAACACCCTCATTCTTATTTTATACTCCACTCACTTTTCGCGAAGTATTTCAATTGTTAGGACTGGTAGGTGGGATATATTTTGCATACAGAGCATTCTCGGGAAGATCATTGACAAACCTGATTATTTCGTCTGTATTTTTTATCTTTATGGGGATCTTTCATCACGTTTTACTTGCATTGTCATTTGTATTGATCTTAATTACAACGGTCTTCTATTTCGTATATTCAGGAACTCCAAAAAATCTAATTATTAAAAATATATTTTTAAGTAGTCTGGCTATTCTGGTGGTTGGTTATATCATCGTGGTTAATATTCCTGCGGGTAAAGGAAATGATTATATAAAAATACTTAGAGAAAGTGGTGGCGTCGTTAAAATGGTAGGCAAGTACAGGAATGTAGTGGAAGATGATCTACCCAGATCTACTTATGGGTTCAAGGTAAATACGACATCGCTTATGAGTACAGGATACGGACTGTCTTTATCTTACGTGCACTATCTTTACGGCCCCGGTATTTATTCAATTGAAGAAGCAATTGATTTATTGCCATCACTCAATGCATTGGGGAGACTGCTGGCAACCCTATTACTGTTATATTTATTGATAAAAAAAGTTCCAATGCCCCCTGGTCTGGGTTATTTATTAATAATGTACTTGTCAGTTACTGCCATGTGGTCAATAGGAACCACCAATTATGGACAGGCTTTCAGGCATAATTCTTTGACGGACTGGATGCTTGCGGTCATTCTGGTAATTGGGGTACAGGGATTAATTAATTCAAAGAATCGATCCATGACTCGAACATAAGGACATCCCAGAGGTGGTATTGCCAATTCCTGTCGCCAGATAAATGTTCAGCCAATTTTTCACGAATGGGTATTGGATTGAGGTATCCTTCCTCACGAAGTCTCTTCTCATTCAGCATCTCTTCCGCCCAATCACGTAAGGGCCCTCGCAACCATGAATCGATGGGTACGCCAAAACCCATTTTGGGACGATCCATAATTTCGGCGGGAACATACCTCTCCAGCAATCTGCGTAGTATCCACTTTCCTTCCCCATTTCTTACCTTGAATTGTGCTGGTAGTTGCCATGCATACTCAATTATATTCTGATCCAGAAACGGGACTCTTGTTTCCAGACTGACCCCCATTGCTGCGCGATCAACCTTTACCAGAATATCATCGGGTAAATAAGTAATGCTGTCCAGATATTGCATATTCTGTATGCAGTCCATCAGGCCTGACCATTGTGCTGTATCAGTCAGTGATGTCTGTGGTTCTTTTCCATCCACTACAATGTTCTCTGGGTCTTTCCAGTGTGAGACCAGATCCAGATAAAGTTCTTCGAAGTGCCTGCACTTAAGGAGACCTGCACCTTTGTGCAATTTATCCCCGAGCGTGCCCTGACCGCCAAAGAACGATAAATGCGGTGTGAGCCATCCTAATGATGTAGTCAGCAGGGCCGGGCTTATCCCCCTGATAGCTGAGGCCAGCACTGCTCTTAAAGGATAGGGTATCCTGCTGGTTTTTTTCCAGAACGAATTTGCAAAGAAATAGCGATCATAACCGGCAAAGAGTTCGTCTCCGCCATCACCGGATAGCGCAACCGTGACATGATTTCGAGTCATTTCCGAGACTAGAAAAGTCGGAATCTGAGATGAGTCAGAGAAAGGCTCATCATAGAGATGCGGCAGTCGGGGGATAACATCCATTGCCTGTTTTGGGGACACATAGAGTTCTGTGTGCTCAGTGCCAAGGTGAGACGCTACCCGTTTTGCATGATGGGCCTCATTATAAGTCTCTTCATGGAACCCAATTGAAAATGTTTTTATCCGCTGAGTGCTTTCCGCCTGCATCATTGCAACGACCGTAGAAGAATCGTATCCACCAGATAAAAAAGCACCTAGAGGGACGTCTGAGATCATTTTATTGCGTATAGATTCACGTAATAAACCATCAAGTGTATCAATAGCTTCATTATCGGTTAGCTGTGTAGGCTTTCTGATACCGTGCTCAGCCACGTGCTTCATGTCCCAGAAATGAATAGGTGTAGGCACTATTCCAGGCTGGGTAGTATGGGGTATGCGTAACAGAGTCCCCGGCGCTAACTTATGGATATCCTGATATATAGAATACGGTGTAGGAATATAATTGTGCCGCATATAGAGCGCCAGCGCGTTTCGGTCGATATTATTTTGCCAGTTTGGGTGCACACGTAAGGCTTTCAATTCAGACCCAAACAGCAAAGAATGGCCCTGCCATCCATAGTAAAGAGGTTTTTCACCTACACGATCCCTGGCGAGGCTTAATATACGTTGACTTTTATCCCACAGTGCAATGGCGAACATGCCTGTGAATCTAGTAAGTGCATCGGCAAGGCCCCAGGCCTCCACTGCGGCGAGCAGAACTTCGGTATCTGAGTGGCCACGAAATTCATAACCGAGACTTGCCAATTCAGTTTGAAGATTATGAAAATTATAGATTTCGCCATTATAGGCAACAACATATCTTCCCGAAGATGATTCCATAGGCTGGTGACCGCTACTGGATAGATCCTGAATCGATAATCTTCTGTGACCAAGAGCAATGCCGTGTTCGCGATTCACCCAGACACCCGTATCATCTGGGCCACGATGAATAAGCCTCGACGCCATAGCAAGACAAACCTGCTCGGCATTTGAGTCTATGCCCCGAAAATCACAAAAACCCGTCAGTCCGCACACTTAACCAGCAACTCCACGATAGGCCGTTTCATATTTTTTCACTACACTGTCCAGAGAATAATTTTTCATAACGCGCAGTCTTGCCTGCCTTCCCAGTTCTTCTCTGAACTCGGGTGATGCCTCTAATAAGCCAATTATTGCTACAGCCAGGGCCTCTGTATCTTTTGCAGCGACCACTCTCCCGGTTTTGCCAACGAGCAATGCTGAATCACCCACATCGGTCACCACACATGGTATGGAGCAGGCCATTGCCTCACCGATGACATTGGGAAACCCCTCTCCACCTAAAGAAGAAGAAACGGCTATATCCATTGCCGCGACCAGCCGGGAAACGTCTTTTCTTATTCCTAACAGGTGGAAACAGTCTTCCAGTTCTGCCTGTTTTATCCATTGTTTC
>QIGV01000115.1 GCA_003230085.1 Gammaproteobacteria bacterium | reverse complement strand
CCGGTTCAAAGAGAGGTCATTATCTTCTCTGCACGCCGTAACGGCAGAGCCTTTTCGTGTCTCACCGCCAGAGGCGGTGGTTTACCTAAATGGAATTAATATTTTTAATATTATTTTTCTCAATTAGATCTCGAACTTCGTTAGTTTCGTCCTTTATTTCCGGTATTTTATGATCATGGGTTTCAACGAAAGAGAAATCGATTTTACTGAGGACATCACTATTAATAATTTTCTTCAATATCGCACATTCCACCCTTTCAACATCCATTCTTAGAATTTTCACACGATGGTTTAACCCGTCAATAAACTCACAGAGGTCGACAATTTCAACATCTACGTATTTATCATCAAGCACATTACTTTTGAAATTTAATAACGATGAGCCCGTAGACCAATAGACTTCATCATCACCAGAGTTCTCGTGCAGATACAGCTTCATCGTGCTTGCCGTATCACCTACCCCTTTCTGAATGCAATGAACATTTTCCTTGTTGGAAAATCGTTTTTGCAATACCTCAAATGCATAGGGATTTGGCTCAAAGCAATAGACTGTTGCCCCCGATTCAGCGAGATGCTCAGTGACGTCTCCTACATTTGCGCCGCATTCTATCGCAATATCACCTTCTCCCAATTTGATAGAAACAATTGTTTTCTTGCCTTTTCCTCTAATGTTTTTGCGGGCTTAAATTTCTGCAAGAAGCTTCTTATCATTTAATCATTACCTCAAAAGGGTCTCTAACGCCCGGAAGGAAAATCATGGAATAACCATAACTGACTGATTCTATAATAAAGCCATGCCAATATGTCCTGTCACCGACTTGAACTGTACATTAGTAAAAACACCATGCATCCACCCAAACTTCTGGATTGATGTAGTCAGGGAATATACTTAGGAAAACTTATTTTTTCGCAGTAAAGGATTACCTTCTCCTGCATGCCTGTCTACGCTTGATACAACACTTTTATGGCAATCAACCCGGGGAATTTCTCATTACCGACGGGGTTAATTGCAGCTTACACAGTTGCTGGTAGGTTGGACTCATACCCAGCAGTTCTTCATGACGACCAACAGCCTCGATTCTGCCTGCATTCATAACAACGATTTTATCTGCATGCTGGACTGTAGACAGGCGATGCGCAATAGCAACAACCGTTATTTCTTTAGCCAGACGATCAAGCGCCTCCTGAACCTGGTGTTCAGAATGTGAATCCAGTGCACTTGTTGCTTCATCCAGAATTAACAACTGAGGTTGATGATAAACTGCCCGCGCGATTGCAATTCGTTGTCGCTGTCCACCTGACAAACGCACACCTCTGTCTCCAAGTTCAGTATCAAGCCCCTCAGGCAGCTCGTAGATAAAATCAGATGCATTGGCGACCTCAATCACATGCTTCAACTTATTTTCATCATAGACCTTATCGAAGATTATATTTTCCCGAATGGTCGCGTTAAACAGCAGAGTGTCCTGGGAAACTACACCAAATAACCGCCGGTATTCGCGCAAACGAAAATCCCGGATATCCCTTTCATCAAATGTGATCTGTCCCTGAGTAGGATCATAGAACCTCAGAAGCATGTCGGCCAACGTCGATTTCCCGGCACCGCTAGGCCCCACCAGTGCAACCATTTCACCTTTATTGATTGTCAGGTTGATATCCTTGAGTACAACAGCCCCATCAGGATATGAAAAGGATACACCCTGCAGCGTCACACTATGCCTTAGTGGTGTAGCGGCTTCCAACCCATCAACGATTTCACTGCGCTCCTGAAAAAGCTTCATCAATGGCGATGCACTTGCTAGCAGTTGCTGCACTGCTAATAACTGTTTCCCAAGTATAGATACTGGCTCAATACTTTGCTGAGTCAGATAGAAATACATCAGGGCTGCCTGCATAGTAAGAATGTCATGCCCTACAGCTACCAGTGCGAACAGAAGGATTATGCCTGCCAACATCGAATCCAGGACAAGGCGCACAGGGTCCTCTGTATAACTGGTTACTGATGACTTCACATCTACTTCACGAAGGCTATCGGTAACAGTACGGATTTTTCTGGCATTATGTCGTTCAGCTGCAAATGACTTGATTAACCGTACGCCAGACACGCTCTCTTGAAAGACAGCGGTTGTATCTGCCATTTTCTGCGCCAGTGCCCGGGTATTTTTTTTAACACGTGTGGATAGCCAGCGGGTTACCCAGAAATGCAGTATACCAACGAGTAAAATCAATAGAGCCAGCCAGGCACTGCTAACAACCAGAATAGTTCCCGTTACAGCCAATCTGGAAGCTGCACGAATCACCTCGCGTGGAATCTGATCTAAACCATTTGCCGTACGCACTACGTCATAGGTAAAGTAATTCAAAAGCTTCCCCGACTTATGGCGATGAAAAAATGTAAGCGGTAGATGCAACATATGGCCATGTACCGCCACCGTCATGTCTTGCCGGATTAATGAGCGCAACTTCTGATTACCCCAGTACGAAACAAAGCCTATTCCACTCACCAGTGCAGATATAAACGTGTAGGAGAATGCCACAAGGATACCAAGTCCAAGGTAATCACCACGACCAATGCTGAACCAGGAACGTATAGTTGCGCCTATATTGGAAAGATTTATATCAAACAAAGAGTCAGCTGGCGCCGAGGGTGCGTTAACAAAAAAATCTAGCGCAGGTGCCAGCACAACAGGCCGAAGGCTGAACAACATTCCCATTACTGCGTTCAGGCATGCAAAAAAAATTATCGTCTTCCAATAAGGCCGTAGAAAGCGGTTAGCCAGGAAGCGCAGTACCTCTGTGTCTGTATGAGAAAACATCATTATGGGAATTGTGTACTTTTCAGTGAAACTAGTGAAATGAAGTTATAAAGAAATCAGTGAGGCAGTCATATTCAAACGGTTCTTTAATCAGGCGCCCCCGTAAGTATATCATTACCGGTATAATCCTACGTCTGCCATGCTATATGGATTGAACCGCCATATTATCTGACTAGAAATATAAAACTCATAATCGCAATGAATGGTGATGAAATTCCCTTCTCATTTAATGAAGTGAGTATCAACTCAACGGCATACCATTTTCTTTTTTTCAATGCTCGCCGGAGAGCATCGTGTGCAATCTTTTTGGGGCTGGTCTTCAGGAAAGATTTATCAATGCCTTGTTCATCTAACCATGTTATATATTCCAGCTGGACTTTCATTCCCCAATTTAATGTTTCCTCATATTTCTTTACTGACTGCCCCGGATGTGATCGTTTTTCCAGTACGATTTCTTCACAGAATTTGAATCCGGTAAGCGCCCCCAACTTCATCCAGTAGTCTCGGTCCTCTGTTGGCTGCCACGGTTTTTCAAACCCTCCGATTCTACGGTGAAGCTCTTTGCGTATTATTGCTGCACCTGGAGTCACTATCACTGCTCTAGGAAAATTCGCTTTTGCAGGATAGGGTGGTAAGCCTGCAGAATTACCCCCTCCTCTTGGCCATGTTCGACCAGAATTCCTGTCAAATTCGATTATACCGCCATATACCACACCATAACGATCATCATCCGTGAGTTCCAGCA
>QIGV01000061.1 GCA_003230085.1 Gammaproteobacteria bacterium | reverse complement strand
CGTGAACACTGGAACAGTGATCTGATCGTCTGGCCGGAAAACGCCATGACGACTTTTTATAATGATCTGGTTGAAAGTTATTTTACGCCACTGCAGGAAGAGGCAAGGGCGCATGATACGGATCTGATTATCGGCGCGCCTGTAATGGATGAGGATGGAGTGCGTTATTACAGTAGTATGATCAGTATGGGCGATAAGACGATCATTTATAACAAACGCCATCTGGTGCCTTTTGGTGAATTTATTCCTCTGCAGGATTTGCTGCGCGGTGTGATTAGTTTTTTTGACCTGCCCATGTCCAGCTTTAGCCGCGGAGTCAAACAGCAGCAGCCCCTGCGCGCCGCCGGCCAGTTACTGGCACCATCGATCTGTTATGAAGACGCCTTCGGTGAAGAACTGATCGACTTTCTGCCGCAGGCGACCCTACTGGTCAACGGCAGCAATAATGCCTGGTATGGCGACTCCTTTGCTCCACACCAGCATTTGCAGATTTCGCGCATGCGCAGCCTGGAAACCGGACGTGATCTGTTGCGCGCAACCACCAATGGAATTTCCGCTATCGTCGATGACAAGGGACGCATCATTAAACGCTCCCCTCAATTTGAAACCGTAGTCATTACCGCACAGGTGCAACCACGCACCGGCGCCACACCTTATGTTCGCTTCGGTAATGTACCGGTATTAATAGTATTGATCGTAATGTTATTTGCGGCGAGTATGGTAAGAAATCGTTCACATTAATTAAGGTTTTCTATTTCCACGAGTGGACAATAAAATAAGCGTAGCCTGGGTAGAGCGGAGCGAAACCCGGGGAAAAATCTTGCTCAAAAAAAGTCAGGCGAGATTAAACAGGCGTTCCAGATACCAGATCACTTGCGCGACTAAAGCACATTGTAGGTTCGCCTTCAGGCGAACATGTGCGGCTGAAGCCGCACCTACAGGCGATACCATACCTTCAGGGTAAACTGGTATCTGGAACGTCTGTTTAAACCTGTTCCAAAATACTTGAGAGAAAGACTATTTCGCGTACACCATTCGTTATAGTTTTGTTTCACCACCTTCTTTTGCGATCTGAAAACTATAATTTTCTGGCAATCAGACTCATTGTTTTAGTAGAATACTAATGCTACGGACAGTTGGCAGAATAACAGGGAATGTTATCTTCGTTTTTTTTCTTCCTACTCCTGAATTTTCTGTAGTGCAAATGCGGAAGCCGCTGCGCGCCTGATTGTCAGGTGATTTCAATTACGACCTCTGCAAACAATAATTAATAACAATAGATAAAGCGCTTAAGCTTTTGAGGAGGTTGTTGATGAACAGGAAATTTTTCTTATTGGGACGGGTGAAGGTATTCAAACAGCAGACAGTAAAATATCTGGCCGCGCTGTCGCTATCTGTATTGCTTACGGCATGTGGCGGTGGTTCTGAAGGGGATGATGCCGGCCTTACTGCGCGCCTGAACCCGGATGGCTCACCGGCAACATCGCCATCATCAGGTGGGAGTACTACATCACCCCCAGGTGACAGTACAACGACGAATCCCGGTCTTAGTATTAATATCAATGCTCCTGCGCAGATGACGTTTGGTTCACCCATAACCATTAACGCCTCGGTAAGTAATGCCCAGGGTAATGTTTCCTATGCATTGGTCGGCGCACCGGAGGGTATGGTAATTAACAGCGCCAGCGGAGCGATAAACTGGACGCCATCCGGGCTGAATTTTGGTGAGGACACAGTGTTTAATTATCGTGTTAGTGCGACGGATGATGCAGGAACAAATACTGCGACAGGCAGCGTCACCTTAACGGACAGCAGTCGTCAGCCTTTGGTTCGAAGTAGTGCGCGCATACCAACAAAACAAAATGCCATCCACATTGGAGATTTCAACGGTGATGGTAATAACGAAGTGCTGATAACAGATAACGTATCCCTGATTTATACTCTGAAGTGGGATGCCAGCCTCAACAGTAACCAGGGCGACTTTTATCAGGAATGGGTTTATCCCTACAGTCTGGGCAATCAGGCCAATATCGACGCTATCGATACAGCTGATGTCAATGCCGATGGTCGGCTGGATATCATCGTTCTCAATGGTAATACAGTAAGCGTAATTGATGGCGCCTCACGCACACTGGCTTATGCTTATGAAATTAAGGGTGCAGTGAGCGGCTATGCAGTATTTGCCCGCAACATCGACACGGATGCCGCAATAGAAATTGTGACCCTGGTATCCAAAGGAACAGCGCAGGAACAACTGGATATTTTTACCCTTCCAGCTGGTGACAGTCGTACGCTGAACAATGACTGGACCAGCGCCATTGATAATTATGGTGTGGCTATGCTGATTGCTGATGTGGATTTTGCCGATGACTGGCCGGAGATCGTGACTTCATCAGCTTATGTCTTCGATGGCGTGAGTTTACAGGATGAGTGGACGGTGGCGAAGCCCGTTTATGGCTTTGGGGATCAGATAGTCGCTGCCGATCTGGATGGTGATGGCGTCAGTGAAATCGTTGGCCTGTTTTCTGATTCGGGGATTGGGGAAATAGAAGTATTTAGTCCACATGATCAGTCTGGACTGTTTGGCGATCTTCCTTTAATTCGCGATCCTGAAACAACGCGTTGTGCAATCGCCGCCGTGGACTGGGATAATAATGGTACTGATGAAATCTTTTTAGGCGAATGCGTGAATGGTGGGTCTTCAAGGGGTGAGATTATTGATATTTACGCCGCTGTCAACCGGGCGTCTTTTTCCGGGGTTAGCTTAAATCGTCGAGCGGGTGGTTCTTTCAATGATGATCGCCTGCACGGCGGGTTTATCAGTTTAAGTGTGGGCGATGTTGATTCTGATGGAGACATGGATGTTGTCTGGGCTAACAAGGTTACGTCTGACAGGTATAAGACGATTACTGTAATGGATCTGCCTGCCAGTCTTTCTGCAGCACAAATGGTGATCAACAGGCAGAACACATCATTGGCATTGTTTGATACGGCATTTACCGGCGCCGTAGACTTCCTTTATGCTCCCGGAACTCGTTATGCCACTTTCCTTTCAAATACTGAGCCTGCAGAAAAGGATTTTGATTCTGATACCAGTTTTAATCTAACTTCTCGCTTTGCATTTATCAATTATAATACTGGCCGGGTTGAACTCTCTTCTCGAATTTCGATGACAAATTCAATAACCGCCGGAAAAAAAGTAATAGCGGCTGATATAAGTGGTGTTGGCTATGAGCAGCTTGTATTGAGCAGTGGTTATATAAAGTATAGTCGTGAATTTACTTCTTACCAGATAGTTGACTATGCGGGTAATCTGACGCCGGCTGTCGAGTCTGCTCATGGCGGCTGGATTCCCCAGTCTAATGATCCTGTTAATGGTGTAGAAGGAGACCTGGCTGCAGTTTTTGACCTGGCTAATCTGGATAATGACAATGATCTAGAACTCCTGGGTTTTGTCGAGGATAATTTATTCTCCTACGATCTGGCGACAATCAGGCAGAACTGGCAAAGCATTCGCATTGATGGTAAGGGACTTGATGTTGCAATTGATGATCTGGATGCGGATAACCT
>QIGV01000030.1 GCA_003230085.1 Gammaproteobacteria bacterium | reverse complement strand
ATTAGAAGAATATATCGCCAGTGTTTTTGGATAAAAAAGCGGGCAGTATTTTATTGGAAAGAAATTAAGACGTATTTTGAGGCGTAAGCGTTCATTCTAGAGCGTTATTGACCCACCCTATCCAAATCTGATTTCAAAAAATGATTCGCGTATTTTTTCTTCCAATTTTTTGGCGTAAGCTCATCGACTTTGGAAGCCGGATGCATACCGACACGCTGCAACACGTCGGTTAGATAAACACTCGGATTGATCCCCTGCATTTTACACGACACCATCAGGCTTTGAATGATGCCCATATGCTCGGCCCCGACTTCAGTCCAGTTAAAGAGCCAGTTCTTTTTTCCCATCGGAATAACTCGAAGGCCACGTTCAAGTGCACCGGTATCCATCGGTACCGTCGGATCGGTTAAATACACCTTAAGCTCGGTTTCGTGATGACGTGCATAGTAAATTGCTTTCGCAAACAGCGATTGGGGCAGGATGTCCACTCGGCTGGCCTGTTGCTGGCACCACTCAAAAAATAGCTCGGTCACCGGCTTACAGTGGGTGGTTCGATACGCCTGGCAGGCGTCACTGATTAGTTTCTTATCTTTAATGACGTTGTCGTGCCGGTAGAGCGTGCGTATAAATGTCAGTGCTGTTGCGACTAACTCGGGCTCGTCGTTTTCGGCTTTAATAAAATAACGTCGGGCGTGCATCCAGCATTGGGCGTGGACGATGTGTTGATTGTCTTTCGCATAGGCGCGGTACACCGGATAACCGTCCGTCACCAGCGTCCCGTTAAAACCCGCTAACAAGTCATCGACGCGCCCCAGGGCACCCTCTCTTGCTCCGCAATTCACCTTGACCTTTCGGGCGCGTGACGGACTAAAATGAAACGCGATTTCATTTTGATCGCCGAGCAAGGGCCAGTACCAGGCTTGTTGCATCGTGCCTTTTTTCTTTTGCCCGGCTTTGACCGGCGTTTCATCCAGCGCCAATACCTTGCTTTGTAAAATGCTGCGCAGCAGTGCATCGTAAATGGGTCTAAGCAACAGTGCGGCCCGATGAACATAGTTTGTTAAAGTGCTGCGGCTGAGCGTGATGCCACTGAGTTGCAATTTTTGATGCTGTCGATACAGCGGCAGGTGATAGACAAATTTATCGACCAGCAGGCCGGTAATAAAGCTGACGTCGGCCAGGCTTTTTTCAAACACCGGGGTCGGCGCGGTTTTGGTGGTGATGACCGAGGTGCCTTTGTGTTTGATAACGGGCTGGATGTATTTTAAAACTACGTAGCTGCTGGGGCGTTGGGCTAACCGGTAAGTGATGTGCTCATCGATGACAATATAGTGTTCCGCATTCTCACCGTGTAGCTCAGGCACATCAATGCAAATCTCTTCGACAGGAACCGTGTCATCAAAACGCAGGCCGATGTCGGTGACGGCATCGTTGCGATGTTTTTTTGTCTTCTTGCGCGTGTAGCTTATTTTTTCGGTGGGGATGTCAACCGGGTCGGTAGCATGGCTCTTGTCAAACAAACGACCTTGTTCAATAGGAACTTCGACCAGGCGACGCTCTGATTTTTGGCCGAAGAGTTGTTGTTTAAACCAGTCGAGTTGTTTTTTTAAGGCGTGATTTTGCGTACTCACCTCATCGACTTTTTTTTGCAGAAGGTCAATCTCCTGAAACAGGGTCTCGGTTTTTTTGATGGGCAACGAGGTTGACAAAAGGCACGCTTCTTATGTTTTAATGTCCGTCTATTTTAACGCACTGCATCCTGTTATGCAGCTTTAATATAGCGTTTTCTGCGTTTTTTTATATCCAGATCAAATCCTTCAACGAGCGCCGAAAATTCGGTGGCGCTTAAAGCGAGTTTAGTCGACTCATTATGTTTACCGAGCGCGGCAAACCGACCTTGCTCCAATCGCTTACTCCAAAGACAGTAGCCGCCGGGTTCAAAATAAAGACACTTCATCAGCGTCCGATTTTTATTGATAAACACAAACACGTCGCCGCTGCTCGGGTTATCGTTAAGATAGGTCTTGACCATCGCAATCAACCCATGAAAGGACTTGCGCATGTCGGTGGCCTGGGTGCACAACCAAAGTGGTGAGTGAAAATGCATACGGTAACCTTAACGTTGCTTGAGCCGTAAAATCGTGCCGTTTGAAAACGCCAGCTCGACGTCCCAGTCCGTTATCGTCGAATTGACGAAGGGCGTCTCCGCCGACAGTTCAACAAATAAGTCGGCCGGTGTCGTCTCAACCGATAGGGCCGGTTTGTTTTTCTTGAGCTTGGCAAACCAATTCGTGAAGGAGCTGTACGGGACATCGTGTTGTTCACAGTAGTCACGCTGAGTAAGGCCGCTGGTTTGATATTCCAATATGAGCCGTTCCCACTCGGTGGCGGTACGGCGTATTTTTTTCTGAACTCGGTGTGAGTTTGAGTTTTCCTGGCGGTGTGGTGCGTCTTGCATGGCTAATCCTTAAGGTTAGTGGGTTAGCCTGAAGTGTATTTTCTTGATTGGCGCGGGGGAAGGACGTGCTTGTTTGACCGCTTACGAAAATTGAGTAATGCATTGCGAATTTCATTTGTGAGTGGAAATTGCTCCAGCACATCGGCTATAGGCTGATCCATAATGGCATCCATGACAGAAAAAAGTCCAACCATGAAAAAGGTAGCTGATTGATTCGTCTGCTCAACTTCCACAGCAATGAGTTCACACATATGCGCTCGAATCAACGCGGTCACAAATAATTCAAACGTTTATCTTCATGCTGGTAATAACGATTAAATAGGTGATGGAACGAACAGTTTCAATGCCCAATAACATGATCGCATGTTTGATCGAGCTGACTTCCTTCGCATGCCATGAAACTGACTCAAGAGTCTGCAAGGCGATAAGCAATGTGTGTAACACATAAGCCAGGGAGCGAGTGCAGATCACGATATTGTGATAAAAATTATTCTTGAAATGACCTTGAATGTGTCCTGCACATATGAACTGTATATATAGTATGTTCTAGAGAGTTATCAATTACTGATAGCTTCACGAAAGGAACAAAGGAGGTGTGTAATGAGAACGCAACGATGGCAAGACTGGACAATTGTCCTGTTGGGTGCATGGCTGGTAGTTTCACCGTTTATTGGTATCGGCGCGATTAGCGACGCGGCCGCTATCAACTCCTACCTGATCGGAACGGCCGTGGTGTTATTTTCATTCGCCGCAATCGCCGGTCCAGAATTGTGGAAGGAGTACACCAACATGACCCTGGGTCTCTGGTTGATCGCCGCACCGTTTGTGCTGGGCTTCGCAAGCCAGCCTGGTCCAATGGGGAATCAGATAATCGTCGGTCTTCTGGTCGCAAGTATTGCGCTTGGCGTTACCCTGGATAAAACGACACCAACAGAAGGACACGGTCCACACGGTCACGGCCACACTTAGTGGCTTCAGCTGGCTGACCGGAGGCAGCTGACAGCCCAGGTTCTACAGGCTGATGGAGTTATCAACTGGAAGGATCCGGGCTGATTTTGAGCGTGTTATTTTAGCTTTGCTAAACACGATCTCTCGATCCGCTTAATCAAACCGTTGTTTATAAGTTGACG
>QIGV01000080.1 GCA_003230085.1 Gammaproteobacteria bacterium | reverse complement strand
GTAAGAATGTTATGTGGAGTTCCAGGCAATGAAGACCGCAAGGATGCTGCGTTCGTCAGTACTACTCCACATAACTGCGGACTACACATAAGTCCAGTAATGTTGAGCTCAACATTAATCGACGACTTCGGGTTGAAACCCTTGCGTCCGCCCCATGACGAGGACTTCCATGATCTGGTGGCGGAACGCTATGAGCGTACCGCCACCGTGATCACCAGCAATCTCGACTTCGGCGAATGGGGTGACGCCTTCCCCAACCAGTTGCTCGGCGCTGCCACCCTGGATCGTCTTCGCCATGGCGCTTACCGTGTTGTGCTCGATGGAAAAAGTTACCGCTCACCCAGACCGATGGAAAATCAGCTTGCACACACCCCGGAAGTGAGAAAATAATACCCCCGTCCAGGCCCGATAATCGGCACTTCAAAGTGGCTCCATTAGGCCGAAAACGGGTGGCTCCTTTAGGGTGAAAACTGACACTCCACCGGCACGCTGTCATCAAAGCGCAGCCCGCTGTCGGTGACGGCCTTGTCACTGCGCGACTTGCGCCGTTCATAGGTTATTTTTTCGGTTGCCGGTGGTGGGGGCACGGGGTTGACGGCGTTCAAGCCTGCCAGTAGGTCCGCCTGAATGGCCGGATCGATGAGCAGACGCTTTTCGGATGTGCTGCCGAACAACTGGCGTTTGAACCAGTCGAGTTGGGTTTTTAGTGTTTGAACCTGCGCTTGAAGGGCATCGTACTCAGCGCGCGGGAGTACGATATTTTTAGAGGAAGCCACCGCTTTTTGCACTGAACTCATGGCGCATGATGATACCTTATTGAGCCTGGACTGGACACTGAAAACGCTTGTATCGCCGCGTATTTTTTAACTCAATACCTTCCAGTATCAGTTTCAGTTGTGTCCAGTCCAACGCCACTTTATACGCGCCATCCGAACGATACTGGAACCGGCCTTGTTCCAGGCGCTTCGACCAGACACAGTAACCAGAACGGTCAAAATACAACACTTTCATCTGGGTGCGCTTGCGATTGATGAACACAAACAAATGACCACTGGTGGGATCTTCATGCAAGGCGTTCTTAACCAGCACCGACAGACCATCGTAGGATTTTCGCATGTCGGTGGGCTGTGTATACAGCCACACCCGGACCTGGGCTTCGGGGAAAAACATCCGGCTTACTTCAGGCGAAGAACCACGCCTTTCCCAAGATCGAGTTCAACGCGCCAGTCGGAGACTGGCTCAAGTGGAAACATCGGCAATTCAACCAGTGCAGTCGATGGCTTGTCAACGAGTGCAGACTGACGTAACTGTTTTCGCCAATAACCAAAGGTGCTGTAGGCTAACCCGTGCTGCTCACAGAATACGCGTTGCGAAAGGTCACCGGCTTCGTATTGCGCCATCAGCTGCTTCCATGCCGCACGATCCCGGCGAGTGTGGGTGCTTGCGGTGTTTGACATCGTTGGTCTCCAGTAGACGATAAAGAGCAACGGTAACTGAGGCTTGGTGCTACTGGAAGTGCGTCCTGAAATGAACGGTTACGACGAAAGGATGCGATAGCGGTGTATACGGGACAGATTTGATCTCATCAGCACCAAGAATTCTCAGGTTTGCATGCCATTGGTGATACAGGAATAGTGGATCGTTATCAGAGCTGAGATATTTTGGGGCGCCCTTTGTTGAGATGGCAGTGTTGAACATGCGACAAAGGGTGGCACCGTCGGTAATTTGGCAGCAATTTGACAGCATGGATGACTAACATACTGATAAACAAGTAAAGTCCGAGGGTTCGAATCCCTCCTCCTCCGCCAAAGTTTATTAAAAACAATAAGTTAACATATATAAAATCCCTCGATACGCTCCCCCCATCAAAATTAAGATCCTTTAAAAACAATAGGCTACGATTTATTTCTACACTCCTGTTATCAGGATCACGTGATAAATTGACAGCTTTTTGCCAGCAATTTTCCTGAGAGGGGAAGTTGGTGTTTCTATATATGTAGATTGAATATATCAGCTTTTATCTATACTCAAACAAAACCAGGATCTGGAAGCCACGTATGAAACCTGGACGTTTCTCAGGCAGTTCTCCTTTTTCGTTAATTTTTCCGACGCACGTTTCAACCGCCTCCATATGAAAAAAAATCATTAACATTATGAGTTTTATAATGTATTTACAGACCCAAGAAAATTTCCTGTGAGAATAATGTCGAGCAAGTTTACGGTTCAATATGTCCAGTGGCCTTTAACCATAAAAAACTTATTGATTTTCCTTGAAAAATTTAAATTGGAATAAATTTTGCAATTATAATTTGTTACTCAAAGTGACGTGCCGGATAATAGGCCACTTGGTTTTGGGGCCACTGAAATACCGGCGGTCCACAAGGATGAGGATGGCGCAAAAAATAAAGCGGGGCAGGCGTAGCACTTAAGTAAATGTGCCGCTGTTTGGCCCAATAATTTATACTATTCCTGAGGACTCTGATGTATTTGAACGGTTCTCGTCATTGCCCTCGTTGTCCTGAGGCTTTTCTCTCAGGCATTTTTTTTCGCAATGGCAAATCAATCAGGGTTTACCTGGAGCTGTACAGCTCGCGGGAAGATCTCGTGTGACCCCGGTCGGGTGGGGGTAAAGGGAAACTGAAAGACACAGGCTATCATCACCGTAGCTCCTATGGTCCTCATCCAGCCAGAATATTAGAAAACTTTACAGACTATTAAAGATCGGAGTCGATCCCGAATACGACATTCAATAAAATAGGCCCAGAGTAGTAGTCTGCGCTTAAATATTGTGGTGGTCCGAAGACCTCTTCCGGTCCTTTAGCGTGTGGTAATGCACGTTTGACAGGTGTGGTTTATACATAACCAGTGTCAAATAACAAACGAAGGCGGGTAACAAAAAAGCTAGATTTGAGGGGATATCGTTATGAATAAATCACGTTTGCTGGCTGTGTTTAGTGCTACTGAATTTACGCAAGAGTATATACGTAAAAATATTGCAGCACGCATAGTGGCTGGCTTGTGCGTGGCTGTGATACTGTACTCGCCCCCCGTCCTATATGCTGGCTCAATCACTATTACGACCAGCGCTTGGATGTGGGACGGGAGTAATGGCAGCGACTGGTTTGATCCTAACAACTGGATGTTTGGTGAAAAAGGCGTTCCTCAAGACCCTTTCCTTACTCCGCCAACGAGTACCCCTTTTCCAGTGGGTATCACGCCGGTCGGTTGGTCCGTTAATGGTGTTTTCGTGGGGTTCTTTAAGCCCGTCAGTGGCGCGGTTCTATCCTCTGACTATGGGTTGGCAAACCAACCCTTGCAGATGATTGCTTGGGATGGGCCGTCCGTACTGACAATTAATAACGGTGCAACCTACACAGCGAACGCAACAATTGGATTGGATCCCTTGAATGGATATGTTCCAACAGGTCCAGTGCAGCCAGCTATAGTGAATCTTGATGGCGGGAACATTGCCGGTTCCTGGGATTTCAGCAGCCCCAATGCACGGTTGAACATCCTCAGCGGTAATTTTTCACCAGGCACAGGTGTTATCTCTGGTACTCTCAATGGCTTATCGGTTGCAGCACCGGCTACCGTCACCATCTCCAATGCGTTAGAACTTACCGGCACCATTAACAATGCGGGTGTGATCACCTTTGCCGGTGGTGGTTTCAGCGAGACCTTGGGATACAATGGTCCGACGACATTACAGGGCG
>QIGV01000149.1 GCA_003230085.1 Gammaproteobacteria bacterium | reverse complement strand
TCAAACTGAACCAGTGGGTACGCCTGCATGACTACAACATTGCCCAAAAAGTACAGGTGATAGTGGAGCACTTCAAAGGCAATGTGATGGGGCTGTTAGGTGGCCATGCCAAGGCGATGGTCGTAACCCGTTCCCGCAAAGAGGCCGTGCGCTTTAAGTTGGGATTCGACAAATATATTGCTCAAAAAACAAGTGAGCCTGCCTACCGGAAAATTCATGCTATGGTGGCATTTTCTGGCGAGGTGGAATTTGATGAGAAAGATGCCGTACATGGATGTACCAATGTCCCGAGAGGCAGGACGCCGGAAGCGACCCAAAATATCGAAGGGCTGCTTGGTGAGAAATTTACCGAGGGTAATATGAACCCGAATCTTAAAGGCCGGGATATGCGTAAAGCCTTTGATTCGGATGATTATCAGGTAATGATTGTTGCCAATAAATTCCAAACCGGTTTCGACCAACCCAGGCTTTGTGCCATGTATGTGGATAAAAAACTGGGTGGGGTGGAGTGTGTGCAAACCCTGTCTCGCCTGAATCGTACCTATCCTGGCAAGGCTGAGACGGGCACGTTTATTCTGGATTTTTTCAATGAACCAGAGGATATCCTTGCTGTATTTCAGCCGTATTACCAAACCGCTGAACTGGATGATGTCTCTGACCCGGACCTGATCTTTGATCTGTTCGACAAACTGCGTGCTGCCGGGATCTTTACCTGGCAAGAGATAGAACAGTTTTGTGGTGCCTTTTTCGCCAAAAATAAAAGCAATGCAGCGATTGCCAATATTTGTAAGCCAGCAGTCGAGAGATGGAAGAACCGTTACAAATTTTCGATAGAGGCTTTCAGGCAAGCCAGGGAAATGTTCGAGCGCAGTAAGAAATCAGGCGATGCGGTATTGATCGCGAATGCCGAGAATAGCGTCAAGGCGTGCAAAGAGGAAAAAGATGCCCTGGAAATATTCAAAAAAGACCTGGGTACCTTTGTCCGTTTCTATGAATTCATGTCGCAAATCGTAGATTACGATGACAAGGATTTGGAAAAGCTGAGTCTGTATGCACGCAACCTCCGGCCCATGCTGCGAGAATCACTGCTCGATGAGGATGACATTGACCTGTCTGGCGTGGTGATGAGTCACTATCGCCTCTCAAAGATACGGCAACAAGACTTATATCTGAAAGATGATTCTCCCGAATACCTCGTACCCGGTGATGGACTGGGCACAGCAAAGGCCAGAGATAGAAAGGAAGAGCTGTTATCGCAGATAATCAGCCGATTGAATGAGCTTTTTATCACCGATTACCTAACTGACCAGGACCTGGTGAATTATGCCTATACGGTCAGGGATAAAGTGAAAGAAAATAAATTGGTCATGAAACAGATCACCAACAATACCCCTGAACAGGCTATGTTGGGAGACTTTCCAAAGGCTATTGATGACGCAGTGATGGACAGTAACGAAGTACATCAAAACCAGATGATGCAATTGTTATCAGCCCCCAGGAAAGCGGCTGATTTTTCCAGGGTAGTGTTTGATTTGTTGAAGCTGGAAGAATAAATAGAAAATGGCTGGTATTCGTAAACTTTTTACTGGCGAACAGTGATCGCTAGAGAAATATTAATAATGTTAAAAGGCTATATTTAAATCGCCATCGTATGCTAATGATGCCTGTTTATTATTTACACATTTAGTTTTTTTTGGTGCCAGTGAATAAATCAGGCTACCTTCATTATTCGAAAAAGACAAATAGGTTTTTACTGGTATTTAAATCTGGTTATTGGAATGTACTAAAAGGAAAATATCGTCTGAGTGACGCACCAGCTCTTATTGTTGGAGAATTCGTAAGCTCTAAATAGATTGCTTCTGATTATTTAGTTGTCTATACAGTAAATACGATTGGAATAAAGACTCATAAATTTTAGAGGTGAAAATGCAAGCTATAGTTAAAAAGTGGCTCAAAGATAAAGAGTATGGATTCCTCGAAAATGGATCAGGTCCAGACATATTGATTCGTAAATCAGATCTTGTTCGATGTCAGTATTTAAAGGCTGGAACAACCGTTGAGTTTGAGTGTCATCCTGTTAAGGGAAGCTTAATAGCTAAAAAAGTAACCCTTGTTCGAGAAAATAAAGGCGGACGGGGGCCTAATGGCAACCGCAACAAAAGTGGCGGGACTAAATTTATTGGGGTTATGACTTAATTGGAATAAATGCCAGCTTCGTGCCGAAAGCGGAAAATGGTATCGCGTGTGACCGTAGCGATAGCGGTTAGAACAAGCCAGGTATAGCAGCTGTGACCAGGCATTAATTTTCCGGCTTAAAGCACCTGCTGGTGTACTATTCAAGGTTATTTTTTAGATGTCGCTAAACGCCCCGACACGCTTGTTCCAACAGTAACGTATGCAATTTATCCAGCGCTTCACGTCTCTTTTGGTCTCTCATTTTCTCCAAATTCTGTAGTAACCTGGTTCGATTTACCCCTGCGGTTAAGGACCTCAGCGTTCATCACTACGACAAAATGCTCACAATTCGAGGGAAATTCGTGGTAGATACGCTGTACCGTCTCAACCTGATAGACAGCCCACTCCAAGATGCCATGGGTCGAGCATTACAGCTATCGGGAAAGCATGAGCTCTATTTCCATTTTCCAGCCCGGCCAGCATTTCTTGCCTGGGAGTCATCGCAGGGAATCATCGAACGTTACGGGCCACAGATGGTACCGCTTAAAGGCCATGGATATGAACGGCTCGACTTACGAATTTACCCCGTCGATCCCCTGAACCGCTCTTTCTGGCCCTTTCCAAACAGAGCTATTACCGTAAATGAGGCCAAACGACCACTTGGCCCGGGCGAACAACCTTCTCCGTTCAACGAGAATCATCGCCACATTTATCAAAATGAATTAAGCAAACAAGTCCAGGCCCTGGGCTCACCGGCCATCTCGGAACTGGTCACGCTACCTTTGCAGAAAAATGGTAAATCCGCCAAATTTGGGCTCGACCTGAAGAGTCATTTGGCCCGCATCAATGGTAAAAACCAGCCCGGCAGTTATCTGGTCGGTGTGCGCCGACTAGACGACTCAGCTAATCGCGCATGGATATGGGTTCAGGTCACCGACCTCAGTCTCACGGCAATAGAGGAAAGCGATACTGTCCACTTCGTTGTCACTTCCATCAATACGGGTAAATCGGGCCACACACCCGCCACGTAGTACAGCATCAACTGGCCTCCAGGCGTCATCCCGAACACGGTTATCGCACCTGCCAGGGGCTGTTGAGTCTTGCCAAAAAGTACAGCCAGCCCCGCCTTGAAACCGCCTGTCAGCGCGCCCAACACATTGGCGCCATGAACTATAAAAGCATCGCTTCCATCCTCAGCAAAAGCCTGGACAAGGTGCCACTGAAAGACGCTGGCGCAGAGTCACAAACCAGTCTGCCGCTTGAGCACGACAACGTACGCGGCGCGGACTATTACCACTAACTATAAATTGCTATCCACAGGAGACTGTTGATGAACAACACCCTGCAACAACTGCAAACCCTGCGACTCACCGGCATGGCCGAAGCCCTGTCGCAACAGATCGACCAACCCAACACCTATGAAGAGCTGGGTTTCCGGGAACGACTGTCACTACGAGTCAACAGCGAAGCGACCTGCCGCGACAACCGCAAGATCACCCGCCTGCTCAGGCAGGCCAAGCTACGACTCAATGCGCAACCCGCCGAC
>QIGV01000182.1 GCA_003230085.1 Gammaproteobacteria bacterium | reverse complement strand
TCACACTCATCGAACTGATGATCGTGGTTGCCATCATCGGCATTTTGGCCGCTATCGCGATTCCGGCTTATCAGGATTACACCGCTCGCGCCAAAATCTCTGAAGTTCTGGTGATTGCCTCAGCCGCCAAGACCTCCGTGTCTGAGTTCTACATTTCAACCAATAATATGCCAGCCAACACTAACCAAGCCGGTATCAATGACAGCGCAGCCCAGAGCCAGTTCATCGATGGCATCGCCTTCACCACCAACACCGGCCAGGCTCAGCTTACTTATACCCTTGCCACAGCTGGTCTCCCCGCTGCTGCAGCTACCGAAACCATCATTTTTGAAGGCACAGGCAATGCCAACGGCGTGCAATGGACCTGTAGCACAGGTACCGTTCCGCCAAAATACCTCCCAGCGAATTGTCGCCCATAATCGATAACAGTAGTTTATCGATTACCCAGTAGAGCCCCCATTACGGGGGCTCTGCTTTTTGTATTCCCGGGGTATTACAATCGTTGGTATAATTTTCATTTTTTCAGCTTCCAGCCTTAACTGCTTAAGCTGACGGGCACTCCCCCCCAACCTGTTTGTCCATTAGGCTATAAACTAGCAATGAAGGCTCCAGCTAAAGACTTCAGCGAAGCTCCCCTACCAGGTCTACTTTTGATCTGCGGCCTCATTGGTGCCAGCCTCATCGTCTATTGGCCCGGCCTCAGTGGCGGATTTCTACTCGATGACTTCGACAACCTAAAAAGCTTCAATGACTATGGGGGCATCACCGACGCCACCACGGCTCTACACTTTGTTTTCGGTAACACGTCAGGCGCTTTAGGCCGCCCGGTATCAATGCTGTCATTCCTGATCAATGATCAGTACTGGCCAGGAGCCCCCTGGTCATTTAAATACACTAACCTGATGATCCACATTATCTGTGGGCTGCTTATTTTGCAGCTGGTGTTGAGGTTGCTGCCATGCACTTCATTACCCCGCCAATATCACCTGTGGGTTGCAGGCTTTGTTTCAGCCTTGTGGCTATTGCACCCACTAAATCTGTCGACAACTCTGTACGTCATCCAGCGGATGACCCAGCTGATGACCCTGTTTACCCTGGCCGGCCTGCTATTTTATTGCGCGGGACGCACTCTCATAGGAAAACAGACGAAACAGGGGTTAATGCTGATGACCCTGGGCGTGGTCTTTTTTGGCACCCTGGCAACTTTTAGTAAAGAAAACGGGGTACTGATCCTGATTTATGTGGTCACTTTGGAATGCACCCTTTTTCGCCACCTGCCTAAACCCTCGATGTACCGAAAGTGGTTTGCGACCTTCATTGTCATACCAGGACTGCTCTTCTTAGGTTATATCGCCAAGTCTATCCCCGGATATCTCACCATTTATGAATCAAGGGACTTTACCCTGATAGAACGGTTACTCACTGAAGCCCGGATACTGATCGACTACCTATATCAAATATTACTACCCCAGATAAAAGGCACCGGCCTCATCCATGATGACATTGTCTTATCCCAGGGATTATTGACGCCCGTCAGCACCCTATTTTCACTTATTCTCATCATTGCTCTAATAGTGCTAGCTTTTCGATTGCGGGCCAGGCAACCAATACTCTCACTTGCGATACTCTGGTTCTTCGGCGGGCACATTCTTGAGTCAACGGTTATCCCCCTGGAACTGTATTTCGAGCACAGAAACTATTTACCTATGCTCGGCCCCTTGCTAGCTGTGGGGTATTACCTGGCACTCTTGGTGGAAAAATTTCCTCGCAAAAGAGTACAAACTGCTCTGAAAGCAGCCCCACTCTTGCTAGTGGCGTTTTCTGGCCTGCTCAGTTACCAATCCGCCAAAGCATGGGGCAGCACCTTGGATCTAGTTGCCGTCTGGGCTTATGAGCACCCAGACTCTATGCGTGCACAACGCATCTATGGGCAAATACTTGGAAAAGTTCAACAATATGATGCTGCCATAAATGTACTTGACTCCGCCTACAACAAGTACCCTGAAGACATCGGCTTGCCAATAGCTATGCTAGAATATGCCTGCGCTAACGGCACTCCTCCACGCTATTCTGTTGAACAAATAGTAGAACGAAGTAAAAATGCCAAATACAATGATGGGCTTAGAATACTCCTCCAAGATTTTGTGGAAGCCACGGATGACAACAGCTGCGATGCAGTATCACGCCAAGACATCTACAAATTGCTCACGGCGCTGGAAGATGTATCTGGGATTAAGAACCCTGACTTAGCACTACTTCTGTTTATGCATTCAGATATTTATATACTGGAACGACAACTTTCTCCTGCCATGCAACTCCTTGACAGAGCATTTAAGTATCAAAAAGCGTCTGTTATCCCCATAAAACAAGCGAGACTTCTCGCCTCAGCAGGCCTGTATAATGAAGCACTAAAATATATACAAACCGCTAGGGAGATTGAAAGTCAAAAACCCCGGCTGAGGCAATTAGCTCCACCCATTTTGGATCGCCTGGAAATGGACATCCGAACAGCAAAATCAAAACTGTCTCAGAATGAACCCAAGTAAAAACCCTCCTTTTCTTTCTATCGTTATCCCAGCCAAAAACGAGGCTGGGAGCTTACGCTCACTGCTCCCAAAACTCATAGACCAGTTCCCCAACGCAGAAATCATTGTCGTCAATGATGGCTCCACAGATGAAACATCTGAGGTTTGCAAAGAATTTCGCGTTGTTCTCGTCAACCACGTCTACAGCATGGGAAATGGCGCCGCAATCAAGACCGGGGCACGCACTGCAACAGCCGACACCATTGTTTTCATGGATGCCGACGGCCAACACAATCCAGCTGATATTCATCGTCTCATTGATAAAATGGACGAAGGCTATGAGATGGTTGTTGGTGCGAGGAACGCGAGTGGCCAGGCATCCTTTGCTCGGCGGATAGCCAACAACGTGTATAACAGGCTGGCCTCTGTTATGACCGGTTACAAAATAGATGATCTAACCTCCGGGTTTCGAATAGTCCGAGCACGACACTTCCGTAGATTCCTCTATTTGTTACCCAACGGCTTCTCCTATCCAACCACAAGCACGATGGCCTTTTTCCGCTCAGGACTCCCGGTAGGCTACATTCCTATCCAGGCAGAAAAACGGGAAGGTAAAAGCAATATCCGCCTATTTAAAGATGGGCTCCGATTTTTCATCATCATCATCAAGGTCGGCTCGCTATTTTCTCCCATGCGGTTATTTTTACCCATAAGCCTGCTGCTCTTTGTCACCGGCCTGAGCTATTACCTTTTTACATTTATTACCGAGCATCGCTTCACCAATATGAGTGCCTTACTATTTGTTACTTCAGTTCTGGTATTCCTCATCGGCATACTGTCTGAGCAGGTTTCAGCCCTGCACTATAAAGACAGTGATATGGAACGGCGCCGCACCCGGAGAGATGAAAAATAGATGCCCCGCATCCTCCTGATCAGCACCTCCTTCCCCAAAGATGACAATGACTGGGCGGGGCGTTTTATTAAAGACATGGTGGATGCCCTAGCCCGAAAAAAAAATATAGACCTGCATGTGTGGTGCCCACCCGGAAACTTTCCCGATAACGTCACCTACGCAGCCACAGCCAGTGAGGCCAAGTGGCTTTCCCGACTCGCCAGCCAAGGCGGAATAGCTCACCTGTTACGAAATAATCCGCTGCTTGCGGCACCCGCAATAATTCGTCTGCTTTATTACCTTCGCCAAGTCTATCGGCGCTACAAACATGCCGACCT
>QIGV01000184.1 GCA_003230085.1 Gammaproteobacteria bacterium | reverse complement strand
GAAGCTTAAAGATAAACTGAATGCGTGTCCAGACCTGCATGCTTTTCTCTAATCTAGCATAAACCTAGGCGTTAGAATAAATTCGCCGTGATCGCTACAGCCGTAGCGTTGATCAGCACCACCGCCCTGATAGGTTGGTGGACAGGCCATGCGGCGTTGGCCGCATGGCTACCGGGGATTGTGGATATGTCTTTCAACACAGCCTTGGGGCTTATGCTGGTGGCGATGGCCTGCTGCGTGCCGACTGGGCGTGCAAAGACATGTCGTACGATCCGACTGAGCGTGGCAGTCCTCGTGGGTTTGTTTGCCACACTATCGCTCACTGAGGATCTGTTTGGTCTTCAGCTCGGCATCGACAACATTCTGTTTGATTCGCAAAAATTTGCCTTAAACACAATGTATCCCGGGCGCATGTCACCCATGACTGCCGTTGGCTTTATACTGTGCGCCACTATCCTCACCTTATTGAATCACCAAAAACGGCAAGTTCATATCGTATTGACTCATGTGCTGATTCTCCTTCTCACCCTACTTGCATTGCTTGGCATCGGCATGGGGCTGTTCCCGGTCAATATACCTGTACCTCACGTTTATTTAGCCTCCACCTCCCTGTTTACGGCCATCGCATTCCTGTTGTTAGCCATATCTCTGTTACGCATCTTCCAGACATATCATACCTCGGCCAGCACAAACATGCTGCTATATTCCGGCATCCAACTGATGTACAAGCTCAAATACCCGCAAAAATTTGCCCTGATCAGTATTGTTTTTGTCGCACCATTAAGTTTTCTGATGTGGGATGAACTCAACTTGTATAAACAACGTATTACTGATGCTAAGTTGAAATTCATTGGCATCCATCATATCGAAGAGACGCTCAAACTGACCAAGGCCATCCCTGAGCATCGTGGCATGGCCAATGCCCGTTTTATTGAATCGACAGCTTTCGGTACGGATCTGGAGGCTAAAACCGAAGAGGTGGATCAGCTGCTTGCAGAGCTTGCGTCTATGGACCGCCTGCACGCGGCATCGATAGATGTACCGGACGAATGGCAGGGCATAATTGCACGCTGGAATAAGATCAAGTCACGTACTGTCGATAGTGCATCTTCTTGGCTGTTGCATACAGAGATGATAGCACTGTTGCATAAACATTTGCGTGATGTTGGCAATCAAACGTTGCTTTCCTATGAGTCCGATCCTGGCACCCACAACATACTTGAAGCCCAGATTGAGATCATACCTGATCTGCTGGAAAAAATTGGACAACTCCGTGGTCTAGGTGCTGGTTTTATGATTAAAAAAGATGTTACCTACCAGGATCAAATCATGCTGACAGCCCTGGTCAGCGATATTGAATTGCTATCAAGAGAATTGGGGCAACTGCTAAACAAAAACAACCAAATACATCTGCCTCGATCGATTCAGAATGATTTCTCTAAATTTACCAGTAGTAGCAAGGCGTTCGTCTCTATAGCAGGGAAGCAATTGATTTGGGACAAGTTATTCTCTATTCCCGCTGAAGATTATTTTGCATTGGGCACTGCCGCGATTCAGTATGGAAACACCTTTAGTTTGAGCAATACGGCATATATTGAACGTCGGCTCAATCAACGTATCACGGCAAGCATTACAGCAGAATACAGGATCAGAGTTATGGCGATGGCCGTTATAATGATCCTTTTTTTCCTATTTGCCGCTTTTTATCGCTCGGTGATGAATACCATTACCGCACTGAAGCACGTATTGGGAAAAGTGCAGCGGGGTGAAATAGATATGCTGGACAAAATCCCTGCCAGCGACGAGATGGGTGATATCATTGGTTCGTTCGACACCATCGCCAATGAATTAGCACAGGTCAACTCACATATGAGTGCTATAGTTAATTATGCGGCCGAAGCCATTATCACGATTGATAGCTGCGGAGTTGTTTATTCATTTAATCCGGCAGCGGAACATCTTTTTGGTTATAGGGCTGGTGACGTGATCGGCAAGAACATCACTATGCTGATGCCGGAGAAGTTTCGTTCGCAGCATGAGGCAGGGCTGCAGAATTACCGTAAGAGCGGCCACAGTCAGGTTATTGAAACCCGTAAGGATATCCCGGCAATTGGTTTGAAGAAAGACACATCAGAATTTCCCATGGAGCTTTCTATCAGTTCGGTTACGCTGAATGGTCAGCAAATGTTTGTCGGTATGTTACGTGATGTCAGTCAACGTGAATCACTAGAAAGTCAGCTCCGCCAGGCCCAGAAAATGGAAGCGGTTGGTGCGCTGGTTGGGGGCGTGGCGCATAATTTCAATAACCTGTTGGCCGGTATTCTCGGAAAGGCCTATCTGGCTAGAAGAAAGGCACAGGACAAGCCGGAAGTACTCTCCTATCTCGAATCGATTGAGGCTATTTCCAGTCAGGCAGGCGATATGGTCAAGCAATTGTTGACCTTTGCTCATAAAGATTTCTTCCGCGACCAGCAGGATATGCCACTGTCCACCCTGGTTAAAGAAGCGTTCAAAACAGCCAGTCTGGGTATGCCCGAAGACATCAAAATTGACCTACAGATCATGAACCCGAATATCATCGTACATTGTGATGCCAATCAGGTGCAGCAGGTGCTGATGAATATGATGAATAATGCCCGTGATGCTATGGAAGACAGCGCCGACAAACAGATCAGCGTCCGACTGGAATTTTATAGCCCGGATAGTCATTTCTTCCAGCGGCATAAAACTTTGGCCGTTGGCAATTACGCCTGCCTGAGCATAGCTGACAGCGGTCACGGCATGGATACTGAAACAGTAGGTAACATTTTTGATCCATTCTTTACCACCAAAGAGGTTGGTAAAGGTACCGGATTAGGGCTTTCCACGGCCTTTGGTACCATCACTTCACATCATGGAGTCATTGAGGTGGACAGTCATATCGGACACGGTACGGTCTTTCGGATCTATCTACCCATGATGGAGTCAACTGTTGCCAATATCAAAGAAGACGATGTCCAAGTGCCTCTGCGTAGCCTCAACCATGAAACACTGCTGTTGGTGGATGATGAACCATTGCTTCTCCACTCCATGAAGGAGGTGCTCGAAGACTTGGGTTATAACGTGATTACGGCATGTAACGGTGCACAAGGCCTTGAATGTTTCCTGAAACACCAGCATATTGACGCTATCATCACCGATGTCACCATGCCAGTAATGAGCGGTATGGACATGTTCCGGCAGATCAGATCTACTGGTAGTCACATACCGGTCATCTTTATCACCGGCTATGACCAAAACAAAATACAACTAAGCACAGATGAGCAGGCCAACACCCTCATCCTGGCCAAACCGTTACAAATCCCGGACCTGTCGCAACACGTCGAGTCCATGCTTACGCAGTAACAGCGAGCCTGCCAACGAATGACCAGGATTTACATTCGTATATGTTCCCTCCAAACAATTAACCCAGACTGACCAATTTTGATGTGCACTTTATTGCCTCATGTTAATTTACGGCTCAATTTTATACCGAGGAAGAGGTGGAATAAGTTGCGTATGTCAACGATGCAAAGCGGTGAAGACACGCTCGGCATAAACGGCGGAAATTTCCGGAGCCTGAGCTAGTTGTTCGCGGCTGGCCTTTTTTACCCCTTCAATACCGCCGAAATGTTTTAACAGGGCTGAACGCCTGGCCGGGCCGATACCGGGAATTCCCTCCAGTTGCGAGGTGAACATGCTCTTTTTCTTACGTTTTCGCATATAGCTTCCGGCAAACCGGTGCGCCTCGTCGCGTA
>QIGV01000121.1 GCA_003230085.1 Gammaproteobacteria bacterium | reverse complement strand
ATCAGATCATACTTCCCGCTGGTCGAGGTTATACGAATATCAGTTAGACGCTGATTGTTCACTAAAGTATGGTAAACCGTCCTCAGCAGCGTTCTTTTATCTACACCGCTCCCCATAGTGGCATTACCTTGCGGGTCCAGATCAACCAGCAGCACCTTGCGCTTAGCGGCCACCAGACTTGCTGCTAAATTTACGCTTGTTGTGGTTTTTCCTACTCCACCTTTCTGGTTTGTTATTGCCAAAATTTTCGCCACTGAATCCTCTCCCAAATTTTTGTTGCCATATACATAATCAGTGCACTATGTGCCACTAAAATTACTTGCGTTTAATGAGCACAAGATGTCGTTTTGCGTTAAGACCCGGAACCATAACCGGAAATATTTTTTTTATAACAAATTGTTCTGGAATTTGCACCGGCTCTTCTCGGGGCCTTGTTCCTTTCATTGCCACAATCGTACCCCCTTTGTCATCTTCTTTACACAGATGCCCCGCCAACCGGACATAAACAGCAAGACTTGAAAAAGCCCGGGAAATAACTGTGTCAAATTTTTCCTTTGGACTAAAGTTTTCAACCCGTTCTGCAACTACTTCAACATTTTTCAGGCCCAGCTCGATGCGGGCTTGCTGCAAAAATACAGCTTTCTTTTGATTACTCTCTAACAGAACCACACGCCAATCAGGCCGCACTAAAGCCAAAGGAATTCCAGGCAGGCCTGCTCCACTGCCCACATCTGCAACACAGGGCCCTGCAATATGCGGTAAAACAGCCAAGCTATCAAACAGGTGTCGACTTAACATTGCTTCCGGCTTACGTACCGCTGTCAAGTTATATACTTTGCCCCACTTCTCAACCAAATCCAGATACTGCAGCAAACGAACCGCAGATCCTTCCGGAAGGGAAATCCCTAATGTAGCTACCCCTTCAGCCAGTTGTGATTCTAGGCTCACGCTCTTTTTTATTCTTTTCTTTCTGCACTATAAAACCACGTTTCAAGTGTACCAGTAATAACGAAATCGCCGCCGGAGTAATGCCGGAAATCCGTGTCGCCTGGCCCACGGTTTCTGGTTTATGCTGATTCAGTTTTTGTTGTACCTCGGTAGAAAGACCCCGTACGGATTGATAATCCAATTTCTGGGGCAAACACATTTTTTCATAATATGCATTGCGCTCCACTTCGGCTTTTTGCCTTTCGATATAACCAGAGTATTTCGCCTGGATTTCAACCTGATCCGATACCTTGGCATCAATGGCAACTTCCTCCACACCTGGTAACGACATCAACTTCTTATAAGTCACATCAGGTCGACGCAACAACTCATATAGCGAAAACTCCCGTTCAATAGATTTACCTAACACTCGAAATATTTCTTCCTCCGGCACATTCCTCGTTCCGGCATTTGGGCCAAGAAAAATTGTTTTTAATCTTTTCTGCTCGCTGATAATTGCCCCGCGCTTAGATTCAAATGCCGACCAACGCCCGCTATCAACCACTCCCAGCTTGCGTCCGATTTCAGTCAAGCGTAAATCAGCATTATCCTCGCGCAACTGCAAACGATATTCTGCTCGACTGGTGAACATTCGATACGGCTCTGTCACTCCACGCGTAATTAGGTCGTCTATTAACACTCCGAGATACGCCTCATCGCGCCGCGGACACCATCCGTCTTGTCCCTGTGATTTGCGTCCGGCATTAATCCCTGCCAACAGACCTTGTGCCGCTGCTTCTTCATAACCTGTGGTGCCGTTGATTTGTCCGGCAAAGAACAGCCCCTCAATAGCTTTGGTTTCAAGTGAGCTTTTAAGCCCTCGCGGATCAAAATAATCATATTCGATCGCGTATCCTGGACAGGTAATATGTGCTTTTTCCAGTCCCTCAATAGAACGCACTAAATCAACCTGCAGATCAAATGGTAAGCTTGTAGAAATGCCATTGGGATATATTTCGTTGGTATTGAGCCCCTCCGGCTCTAAAAAAATCTGATGCGCCGGTTTCTCAGAAAACCGCATGACCTTATCCTCGATGGAGGGACAATATCGCGGACCAACCCCTTCAATCGTGCCCGTAAATAAAGGCGACCGATCTAATCCGCCACGAATAATATTGTGGGTGCGTTCATTGGTAGAGGCTATCCAGCAAGATAACTGGGGAGGATGCTGAGAAGCGCTTCCCAGAAATGAAAAGGCCGGGACAGGTCTGTCACCAGGTTGTTCCGCCAAAACTGAATAATTTATGGTGCGGCCATCAATACGCGGAGGTGTGCCCGTTTTTAATCTTCCGACGGCCAGATCCATTTCTCGCAAACGATGCGCAAGAGTATTTGATGACGGATCCCCTGCACGCCCGGCCTGGAAACTGCTTGACCCAACATGTACAAGGCCGGCAAGAAATGTCCCTGCAGTTAATACTACAGTACGGGCAAAGAACTTAATTCCCAACTGAGTAACAACCCCCGTAACCCGGTTACCCTCTAAAGTGAAGTCGTCTACTGCCTGTTGAAATAAGCTTAGGTTCGGCTGGTTTTCCAGTCGGTGACGAATTGCCTGTCGATAAAGCATTCTGTCAGCTTGTGCACGAGTTGCACGAACCGCCGCACCCTTGCTGGCATTAAGGATACGAAACTGAATGCCAGCCTCATCCGCAGCGGCAGCCATAGCACCACCAAGCGCATCGATCTCTTTAACCAGATGACCCTTTCCAATCCCGCCTATAGAAGGATTACACGACATCTGGCCCAAAGTTTCAATATTATGTGTAAGCAACAGGGTTTTTCTTCCCATTCTGGCAGATGCCAGCGCAGCTTCCGTGCCCGCATGTCCGCCGCCTACCACGATAACATCAAATTTTTCAGAAACAATCATCCGAACCGATGCCTTAAAAGGTTATTTAGAAAAATATATTATACGGTAAACCAAATACAAATGTTATCGTGCAGAACTCAGGTCATCAGCCGTGACAGCAAAACGATGAAAGGGTAAAGACAGAATTAGGCGGGCACTGGCCATACTCTGGGCCAGCATGTCACTATCGATGTGGATTGTCGGCCAGTGGCGGTGTTGGGCACTATTGGCGCCTGCGCAACCATCTATCTGCGCCGCTAGCCGACAGCCGACTAAAGGCTCCACTGAAACCATCGGGACAAGAAACGCTTCAAGGAAGGCAGGTCGTCGTCCAGTATTGCCGGGAGAAACAGGCCGTCTTCATATTTTAAACGTCCGATAAAACCGGGCTATGTTTCACGTGAAACGTTGTCATGAAGATCGCAGGATGTTTCACGTGAAACATTTCTTAAAATGGCTTCACTGGAAAAGCCTGTTCTGGCAAAAACAGTCTGTGCTGCGGCCCGGGTTGCGGGGTTTGTGAAAAACAAGCTACTTACCGATACAAAAGCGTGAAAATATCTCCCCCAGCAAATCATCTGCGCTGAACTCGCCGGTAATCGATGACAGGGTCTGTTGGGCGAGCCGCAATTCCTCGGCAAGCAGCTCCGCCCTAATTTCTTGCTTGGTTATCTTGCAAGCATCCTCCAAATGTTTTTTTGTTTCTGCAAGCGCCTTCAAATGGCGATGGCGGGCCATAAATAAGCCTTCGCTTGTGGAGGAGTCTGATTTCCAGCCGACGACATCGAGGAGTTTTTGCCGGAGCTGTTCAATGCCGGCACCGGTTTTTGCGGAAAGATAAATTTCTGCTTTCTCTTTCTTGTCTGAGACACGCGGCGCTTCTTTTAGTAAATCTATTTTGTTGCCTATATGAATTAGCGGCACCCCTGCCGGAAGCTTGTCTAGTATCCCCTGATCTTCTGTAGTTAGACCCGAACGACAGTCCGTCAGCAAGAGCACCAGCCCCCCTTTCTCAATGGCCGCCCAGGC
>QIGV01000215.1 GCA_003230085.1 Gammaproteobacteria bacterium | reverse complement strand
ACAAACGTGGCAAACAAACCACCTTTCGCTTTAAACACATCGCCCAGGCCCGTTCACGTATCACCGGTGAGAAAGCTATTATTCAGGTCGTGGTCATTGCAGGTTTACGCTATAAGAAGCGCAAGAACGCCTCCTGGTCATATACCCAGCCCGCCTATGTGATGTGCACCGATCCCTCACTTGACCCGAGGAAGGTTATTGAGGTGTATTCAACGCGCTGGGGAATAGAAGTCAATTTCAAAGAAGAAAAGCAGCTCTTTGGAATCGGCCATCCACAAGTCCGTCATCCACAAAGCGTCGCCGCTGCACCTACCCTGGCGGTTGCCGCCTATGCTGCACTTCACCTGGCAGCGATTCGCGCTTTCGGTTACCGCAAGCTGCCGCCCGCCGTCTCGCTACCCAAATGGCGTAAGCAAAACCACCGCGCCGACTGGCAACACTGGACTTGATTACCCAGCTGCAGCATGAAACCAATGTCCATTACCTGAATTTCTCGGGCTTCGTCTCAGCTACAAGTCCGAACCGAACGTCGAAAAAAGCGGCCTTGGCTGCTTGACCTGTGAAAACCGTTCGCAAGTATGCGCCGTAGGAGAATTTGCACGTAACCGAATACGCCAAACTTCAGGGTTCATGTAGGGTCGATTTGAAATCGACTGTCGTCCACCATCGGCTCACCTTCTTGCTCTTCAATATAGGCCTGGATCATCTCATCCGTGATATTCCCCGAACTTACCGCCATATATCCTCTTGCCCAAAAATGCCGACCCCAGAACTGCTTCCGTAAATGTGCAAACTCCTGCAGCAATACCCTTGAACTCGTCCCTTTCAACCACTGTACCGTCTTGCTGATACTCTGCGTCGGTCGGTAACCGATAAACATGTGCACATGATCTGCGGAAACTTTACCGGTAATTATGTCCAGTTCATGCTCCATCGCTACCTGCCGCAAAATATCACGTGCTCGTACCGCCACCGGACCGACCAGAACCCGCTTGCGGTACTTCGGTATCCAAATCAAATGCACCTTCAGATCCGCTTGTATGTGCCCCAAGCCGATATCGTCGCATAGCGACATCATACAATCTTTGCTTCGCCTAAAGGCGAGGGGTTTCCACCATCCCCGATAGGGACACTAATTCGGTAAACACAATATCGTTATTTGTTTTCTATATATATATGTGGATGGTTCTGTTTTTGGGTCTCCTTATACTAGTAAGCATTGCCTTTTTGGGCTCCTGCGGGAACAAACTTCCATGAGTAACAAAATCACATTAGCAAAAAATCCTCTGACGCTTGCGATATTCAGCGCTCTGATGCTGAGTACAGGTCAGGTAAATGCGCAAAACACATTGGAAGAGGTGATCGTTACAGCACAAAAGCGCGAGCAGTCACTCAGCGATGTTGGTATCGCCATTAGCGTATTATCTACTGAGATGATTCGCGATCTGGATATAACCTCGACTCAGGATGTTGCACTTTATACGCCCGGGTTCACGGTTACAGACTCCGGCGCTTCTGGTATTCCGGTCTACACCATTCGTGGTGTAGGTTTTGATGATTTCAGCAGCAATTCCAGTTCTACTGTCGGTATATACCAGGATGAAGTCAACCTGCCTTATCCACTCATGACCCGCGCCATAAGTTTTGATCAGCAGCGGATCGAGGTTTTGAAGGGCCCACAGGGCGACCTTTATGGGCGCAACAGTACGGGTGGCACAGTCAACTTTGTCTCAAATAAGCCGACGGCAGAAAACGAATCAAGGTTGGTTTTAGGGTACGGCACTTACCAAACAAGCCAGGCAGAAGGATTCATCAATGGCACTCTGGGAGAGTCTGTCAACGCGCGTTTGTCTTTTGGCTATGAGAACCGTGGTGAAGGCTGGCAATTTAATGAACTCACCGGCGAGAAAAACGGCAAATTCAAAAACTACGGTGCCCGTCTGTTAGTAGACTGGTCAGCGTCCGATTCTGTTGACGTGCTGTTCAACCTGCATGGTGGCCGTGACCGGGGTGAACCTCTGCAAATTCAGTCCACATTAATCCTTCCTGCCGCTAATGATGCCGCCGCTTATCTGTATTCTATCGGCTATTTTCCCGTAGACAGCCTGGACAGTTTTTTGGTACAGGATCAGTCTAATCCCAAAGCAGCACGCTGGAATGTCCGTCCGGATTGGGACGGTAAAAGTGAAGGTGCATCAGTAACTGTTAATTGGGATATTGACAGCATCACACTTACATCCATCACTGCCTATGACAAATACCAACGCGACACCCAGGCTGACTGGGACGGTATGCCCATCAAGTCGCTTGATCAGGCCAGCCAGACTGAGATCAAAGCATGGTCACAGGAACTGCGCCTGAGCTCCGACAACAGCGGTAGCATCAACTGGATTGGAGGGCTGTATTTCTCAGGTGACGAGGTTACCGATAACTCACAGTATGACGCTTCGGAATCACCCACCATCGGTTTTACATTTGGTAGCATTGCAAAACAGGAAACGAGTACACAGGCGGCTTTTGGGCATATCGAGTGGGAAATTTCCGAAAAGTTTAGCCTCGTTTTGGGTGGTCGGTATACCAAAGAAGAGCGTAAGATTGAAAATTGTACGCTGGACACAGGTGACGGCAGCGCTGCATATACATTAGGTGTCCTATTTCCATATTTTGGCTACTATATCCTGGATGGGAATCCAGCCGCCGCTGGCGAGTGCACACACTTGCGAGGTATCGGTACCGATCCGGTCAGTGGATTAGAGATTGTCGAAGTTGCAGGCCTGAACTCAAACAAAATTAACACCAATAAATTTACCGGGAAGGTTGGCCTGAATTACTATCCAAATGACAATTGGCTGATGTATGCTTCGCTTTCCAATGGCTTTAAGTCCGGCGGTTACAATACTTATTCGGCCCTGCTGGAATTTCAATTCGATCCTTATCTGGATGAAGAACTTACTTCCGTGGAGTTCGGTTTTAAAGGCGACTTGCTTGACAACAGCATGCGCATGAGTGGTGCCGTGTTCAGCTATGATTATAAGGACAAACAGATATCGGATGTTATTCCGGATCCATTGGGGATTTTTCCCGGTTTGGCGGGTCTGCGCAACATTAAAAAGTCCAGCATCAAAGGCGCCGAGCTGGAAATCCAGTGGCTTCCATTAGATAGCTTGACCTTCATGGCGGCTACCACTTATTTGGATTCAGAAGTAAAAAAGGACAATGTTGCGTTTGACTATTTTACCGGGGGATTTTTTAATTCCGAGGGGTTCACGCTACCTAACACGCCCAAGTGGTCGCACATGTTGATGGGTTCCTGGAATGCACAGGTTTCCGATAGCCTGGCGATGCGCATAACGGTGGACTGGGTATACCAGGGTGAAACAAAGTCACTCCTCTCGGATAACCCTGTATGGAAGGTACCTTCTTACAATCTGCTAGGTGCCAGACTGGCCCTGGAATCGGTTGAAGGAACCTGGTCTATAGCACTATGGGGAAAGAATCTGAGTAATGAAAAATATTTCTTTGCAAACTCTGTCGCGCAGGATAATATCGGACGATACATGGGTCTGCCAAGAACTTACGGAATTACCTTTGCATACAACTGGTTCTGAGTTTTAGTAAGGCCATCAAAACGTAGAGCACCTCATTGGGGTGCTTATCGGCCAATACAGAACATCTATGTCCCAATATTCAGCGCACAAGCTAGACCGAATGCGGCGTAAAATCCTTTCGAGCGAGCTGCCTGTTGGCTACCTCGCGGCGGTAGGCAGGATATACATTGAACAAGTAGCGAATGACGTACCTGTATTACGGGCACTGGTCGAGCTTGGGATAAAGGCTCATGACGTATTGTTACTTGATCGTAGCAGTGAGTTGCTGATGTTAGCTGGCGTGAAGGATGAGGCCACGTACATTCTGCGAATGGAAACGTTGCTGCGCCTTGGTAATGTAAATGAAGGCCGCCGCATTTGCCGTGAGGCTGTTGGTACGGTCACATCACCCGCCGGTCTGGCAATGTTACACAAGGCATCATCCGGCACGGGTGCATTTGATGCGGCACTTAAAGCTACGGTGCGATTACTTGAAATGGATCAAAACGATGCCCGGCGCTGGTCCGGTGTGGGCACAGCACGTCAGCATATTGGAGATATTGAGGGTGCTGAAGACGCCTACAGGAAAGCGCTGTCACTAGATCAGGATCTTCCCCTGGCCCGCTTCCTTCTTTCTGCCTGCCGCCGTTATTCTTGTATAGAAAACAACCTTGATGAATTACGTGGGGCGATAGGAATTGAAGCTGAAGATTCATTGGGCTGGCAGCAATTGGCTTTTTCTATTGGCAAGGAACTGGAGGATTGTGGGGAATACGACGGTGCGTTTAGCTGGTATTCACGTGCCGCAAAAAGCGTACGAAAAGGTATCGAATACTCTCCCGAGACCGACCGGCACATCTGTGATTTGTTATTACAAATGTATGACTTACCTGGCAGCGAAGGTGCCAAGGGGAAAATTAACCCGATTTTCATTCTCGGTATGCCACGTACCGGCTCGAGTCTCCTTGAGCGCATTCTGTCTTCGCATAGCCAGGTTGTCAGCCAGGGTGAAACCAACGCTTTATTGTCTTCTGTGCGGCAGTACCTGGGTGTGCCGCAGGCCAATACGTTTGTTTTTCAGCGCTTGCTGGATGAGGTGAAGTATATAGATTACGGCTCAATTGGCAGGCGCTACCTTCAATACGTTGAACCGCAGGAAGTGGAGTGTGCATATTTTGTAGAAAAATTGCCGCAGAATGTGTTTTTCGCTGGATTGATCTTAAAGGCATTTCCCGAATCGAAAATCATTTACACAGACCGTAACCCAATGGATACCTGTTTGAGCAACTTTAAGCAATTGTTCAACCCGGGGTTTTTTCCTTACTCGTACGATCTGTGCGAGACG
>QIGV01000123.1 GCA_003230085.1 Gammaproteobacteria bacterium | reverse complement strand
AGCTGTGCTTAGGATATGTGGAAGGGTTTTGGTATTAACTCCATTCGCCATGACTGCAGCCGTTGTTAATGCAGCTTTTCCCATATTTACTGCATTTGCAATTAGTATTCCGTTACTACGGTCGGCTAATACCCGTAATTATTTTTTTATAGGGCTATTAGTTTTGATGGGAATGTTGATTTTTGTAGTGCATTTAGCATTACAGGGCTATATTAAATTGCCAGCTAGTATGGGTCTGCAGCTAGCATTAGATGTGGTGCTGTTTATTATGGTCGTCATAGGTGGGCGTGTGATTCCGATGTTTACCAATAACGGGGTATCAGGTGCTAATGCAACTCGTAGTGCATTGGTGGAAAAATTTGCACTTGGCACTGTAATTTTATTGTTTGCAGCAGACCTATTACAATTACCTCAAACTCTTATTGCCTTGATAGGGCTAACTAGTGCGATTGCTCATGGTATACGTTGGTGTCTCTGGAAGCCGTGGAAAACACTTAAGGTGCCACTTGTTTGGATACTACATGCAGCTTACGCCTGGATAGTTGTTCACCTCTTGTTGCGTAGTTTGTCTGCATTAGAATTACTGATTGCACCCTATGCCATTCATGCACTTACTGTGGGTGCGATTGGTGGATTAACATTAGGTATGATGACTCGAACAGCGCGCGGCCATACTGGGAGGCCTTTGATTGCAGATAAATTTGAAGTCACTATGTTTATATTAATACAGGTTGGAGCATTTGTTCGTGTTTTTGGGGGTATTGTGTCACAAGGATTATATATGGCAAGCATTCAGCTATCAGCTTTGCTGTGGACTGCAGCGTTCAGTCTTTTTGTATTTCGATATTGGCCGGTATTGACCCGTCCTCGGATAGATGGAAAACCTTTATGAGAAGAGAAATAGGTAAGGCTAAAAATTGATAGGGAAGCTGCAGATTTTGTATCCAGAAAAACGACAACTCTAAATTCCAATATAATCCAGTAACAGCTGGCAATTTGGGGGTAGAGTTTGGGGTATCTCAGGCAAATTAGAGCTACTATTTCTTGTGTAGTATTATGATTAATATGTAATTAACAAGTTCTGGTTTGATTCCCGCCGCCCAAGATTAAGTGTTTGCTTTGGTATGGGGAAAAGCAGCATGATCAGTTGATCCGCATAAACCCTCCCATTAAACAAAAAGCCCGGCACAATAGTGCCGGGCTTTTATCAAAACAAGAAACCGATCAAGAAGCTTGTATATTCGATGCTTGACTACCCTTTGGACCTTGCGTTACGTCAAAGGTAATTTTTTGACCCTCTGTCAGAGTCTTGAAGCCGCCCATATTAATTGCGGAAAAATGCGCGAACAAATCGTCGCCACCATCATCAGGTGTAACAAACCCAAAACCTTTTGAATCGTTAAACCATTTAACTGTACCTGTTGCCATGTGATTACTTCCTTTTTAAAAATAACGGGAGAATCTCCCGGAAAACTACCTGAATCGAAGTTTGCACATGGAATACCAGTACTGCAAAATCTTTGAAACAAATACCTCCTCTATTTTTACTCCAATTGCGACCAAAAGTAAAGATAATTCGAAAAATTAAATTGACTCAGGAAATGGATTATCAAAGAAAATTTAGAGAAAATTGCTCTGTTTCAGTGCCAGCGTAAACTCAGTATAGTCTATTTTTGATAAGTAGGATGAACATGAGTATTTCGGCAAGTGCATCTTTAGTGTCACAACTAACGCTCACATTTAGCTTCCAATACAATCCTATAACAGCTAATCATTTAGGGATTATTTTGGGGGTATTCCAGGAAATTGAGCCAATTATTGTCAGGATAATATTATGATTAATATGGAACTAATAGATACGAGTTTGATTCCCGCCGCTTCATGTGAATGCATCCAATGCAATCTGCTTTGCCCGGCCAAAATCATTCTTGCCACTTCCGAGTTTCGGAATCGCCTTTACATTGATTAATTCTGCAGGCCTCATTAACGGGTTAAGACCCGATTGTTCTATAAGTCCCTTTATTTCATCATGATCGATGTCACCGGCAATCAAGAGAATCACTTTTTCTCCCTTTTTGCCATCTGGGAGTACCGTGGTGAGTATTTCAATATTTTCCGGCAGCAATTTACCTATGGTGTTCTCGATAGCACCGAGGCTGATCATCTCGCCACCAATTTTCGCAAAGCGTGAGTAACGATCGACAATGGTAAGGAAGCTGTCCTGGTCGAGATGGCCCTTGTCACCGGTTTTGTACCAGCGCCTGTCATCCAGTTGGACGATCACATCAGCGGTTTTCTCAGGGGCATTCAGGTAGCCCAGCATGACCTGTGGGCCACTGAACAGGATCAGACCATCTTCTCCGGTGGGCAGGATCTTCAGGGTGACGGGGTCAACAATACGGAAACTACCGCCCGGCAGGGGCATACCAACGGTTCCCAGCTTGTTCCCTTGCTGGACTTTCCAGTTACTTGGATCGATCTGGTCCGGAATGTTGCAGCTAGCGACCGGTGCGGTTTCTGTGGTTCCGTAGCCTTCGTAGATCTCCTTGTTGAACTTGAGCTTGAAGGCGTCGCGTACTTCGGGATTCAGTCTTTCGGCACCAACCACCACAATCCGCAGTGAATCCAGCATCAATCGGTGGATACGCCGGTTTTGGTTAAACAGCCGCAGAAAGGTGTAAGTAGTAAAATACAAGGTGGCCTGATGTTTAGCGATGGCCTTTGCAATCGTCAAGGCTTCTGTTGGGTCTGGATGGAAGACAACCGGGATACCCTCAACCATAGGCAAAAGTCCCGTTATGGAGAGACCGAAGGAGTGGAACAGGGGCAGGCTTGCCATGACGACATCTTCCTCACGCACGTCGCTGACATCCGAGATCTGGCGGCTGTTAGCCATGATGTTGCGGTGACTGAGGAGGACACCCTTGGGTTCCCCCTCGCTGCCGCTTGAGAAGAGAATGGCGGCAGGATGATCGATCCCGGCACGTTGGCCGAACAGTGCATAGAGCACTCTTGCAGGCAACACTCTCGTCAGGATCAGAAGAGAAAGCTTGGTGAACGTGCCAATTTTCTCTTTCAGGTCCTCAAGATAAATTACCTGAACCCTGGTCAGGAGTTCAGTCAAGTCGACGCCACGCTGCTCCAGTTTCTTGATAAAGCGTCTGGATGTATAGAGGCTGCGAATCTCTGCATTCTCCACCGCGGCAATCAGTGATTGTAGTTTGGCCGTGTAGTTTAGGTTGACCACTGTCTTGTTTAACAGCAATACCGCCATATTGGTGATGATGCCCGGACTGCTGGTTGGTAGGAGCAGGCCGATATTCTGCTCCTGACTCCGTACGCGGATCAGGCGAGAGAATGCGATAACGGCGATTAAGGTTTTATAGCCGGAGAGCGTAGTCGTTGCGCTGGCATCTGCCAGGCAGGACTCATTGCCGAGTCGTTTTGCACTCCTTAACCACGCTAAAGGAATGGGATCGAGAGTTCGCGTATAGTGTTCCCAAGTATCGATCGATAGTTCGAAAACTCGTCTTTTTAGTTCGTCGGCTAACGTATCCATAGGCAGGGGTTTGCCGAAGGCTACGATAACGTCTCCACGCAGGCGGGTATTGCGGAGATCCTGTAGTTTTTCGCTTGAGCGTGAAAAGCGGCTGCCCCAGAGGCCGCGTATATAGAACGGCAAAATAATGCCATCCACTCCTTCGACGGTACGTTCATATCCGCGTTTGAATTCGCCCAGTTGGCCACTGCGGCTGATTGCCCCTTCCGGAAACATACAAACGATTTCACCTGCGCGTAGCAATTCGTTGATCTGTTGCAGTGCCTCTTTACCCGGACCGGCAGCAATCGGGATAACCTTGAAGAAATCCATGAATCTTTTCAGATACCAGCGTTGATAGAATGCACGATCCATCACAAATCGTACTGGCCGGGGGCAGGCGATCTGAATCATTGC
>QIGV01000214.1 GCA_003230085.1 Gammaproteobacteria bacterium | reverse complement strand
GTATCATTGGTGACGCTGCACCCGGACATCAGGGTAGCAGGGAGCAGGAAAAGTAGTATAACGAATCTTGAAATTCTCATACGATATCTTATATTTCTATATATAGTTGGCTTGATATTGCAGCGTATGCCAAGATGATTTGTTGACAACAATCTACCCATTTGTGCCATCTGAAGTGTCAGCACAAACGAACCTGCCGAAGAAATCATGTTTTCTAAACTGTCCTAGTAGTAGACAGTGTTTTTCATGAGAGTTCCCGAAAGGATATGTCAGAAGTCTCATTAATGCAGCTTTTCGCCCGCATGTTATTAATAACTCAGGAGCTTTGGTGTGCCACTGAACTACCTTATCAAATCATTGTCTCAAAGTGAGAGGAAGGTCAGTCAACGCGGTCAGGAAGTGTTTGAAGATAATTCCAGAAACGATATTTTAGCATGAATCGTAAGAGCCATGGAGATTTTTGGCTGAAAATATCGGTAAACGCAGGTAGGAGGAGAGGGTGAGCGCTATATCTGACATAGTTTATCTGGTATAATTAGGTAGTTTTTATCGTATGGAAGCCTAAACAAACTGCTAACGAACCATTTTAGTCAATGCAATCATGTTGATTACCCTTCAAAAACAGCGTTAACAGTTTTCTCTCAATAAATCGCTTCATTCCATAATTAATTAGTGGTTATTGGAAAGTGGAGTAACAGTCAGCTAACAGCGCGGCCGTCCCGGATGATGGTTGGTTCATGCAACTGGAAGCGCAAATAATAATAGTACCCCTGAGTGTGATGTGAAAATGTCAACAGGTCTTAGGATTCGGGGGAATTATATGCGATGTAGGATGTAGGCTAGTACGCGCTATACCAACGTCTCAGACATAAAATAGATTTCAAGAATGATGGCCGACAATAAAATAATTAAGATGCGTTCTCAATGGCACCACCAGTTTTGTAACCCGTTTGGCTGCATGAAAAGAGCCGGACGCTATGCTTTCCAGCTGAGAATTCTGACAACTGCTCTTCGTAAAGGAGGGGAGTGAGACGATGTGCAGCCTCCACCGTGAGTTTTCTGTGCGCTATTCAAAATCCTTTTTGACAGGTTATTGGTGGCTGGTTTGTGGTTTCTTTCTCATGTTGTCCAGTGCCTGGGTTCAGGCAGCCATCGACACAACAGGAGATGTTGCAAAGGCTCGTGACGCCTACGGTAATTTACCGCTCTATTTTATTGAAAACCAGGGACAGCTGAAGGGTAAGGTCCGGTTTTTTGAAAAAGGTCTAGGTCACGACACGTTTTTTACCCGAGATGGCGTCTATCTAAAACTCAATCGTTCCAATTCAGGTCAATCAGGTGACCATACTCATTTTAGCGAGACACTCAAGCTTGGTTTCGTTAATGCTAATCAGTCGCCGAAAATTCTACCCCAAAATATTCAGGAAGGAAAAATCAATTACTTTTTCGGCAGCGACACGGAAAAGTGGAAGACTGACGTTCGGACCTACGGATCGTTGTTATACGAAGATGTCTACCCGGGTATAGATTTTAAATTCTACGGGAATAACCGCCATCTGGAATATGACATTATCGTTGCGCCGGGGATTGATCCTGAAGTTATTAGTTTGAACTATGAAGGGATAGAAGACTTAAGCCTCAATGCGCGAGGCGAGTTAATTATCAGCCTCAAAGGTGGGCGTTTATATCAGACAAAACCCTTTATCTATCAGGAAATCGATGGACAGCAAGTCGAGGTGGCCGGTAATTTTAGAATTGATGATCCTGCATCGTTCGCCTACAGTTTTGAGCTGGGCACTTATGATAAAACTCATGCACTGATTATTGACCCTGTCCTCGTATACTCCACCTATATCGGTGGGCTTAGTACGGACACCGCTTACGACATCGCCGTTGATAGTTCGGGGAATGCCTATATTACCGGGCAAACCAATTCCACTGAGGCCGGTGTCCCGCCTTTCCCGCTTCTCGCCCCTCTGGATGGCATTTTTGCGGGTGGCACAGATATTTTTGTAACTAAATTTAATGCTGCCGGGAGCGGCCTTATCTATTCCACCTACCTGGGTGGGGCCAATAATGATGTTGGCAGAGGTATTGCCGTTGATAGCGCCGGGAATGCTTTTATTACCGGCGCGACTGCGAGCACAGGCTCTGCAGATTTTACGAGTTTTCCCGTTACCGCTTTAGCCTATCAGAGTGCCCTGGGCGGTATCGGCGGCGGTGGCATTGGAGACGCTTTTATTACTCGCATTAATGCAGCGGGCAATGCGCTGCTTTATTCCAGCTTTCTAGGTAGTACGGGTGATGAGATTGCCTATGACATCGCTGTGGATAATATTGGAGCAGCCTATATTACCGGGACGACGGATTCTGCAGCTTTCCCCGTGGTATCCGCATACCAAGCTGGCCTGCTAGGGGTGACCGATGCCTTTGTCGCTAAAATCGATACAACTGCCGCTACAGCGCTAGCTAGCCTTGTCTACTCCACCTTTCTGGGCGGCAGTGGTGATGAATCCGGTTATGGTGTGGCAATTGACAGCACTGGCAATGCCTACATTACTGGTAACACTAATTCAATTAACTTTCCGGTACCTGGCACTCCTTTGAACGGTGCCAATGCCGGGGGGCTGGATGCCTTTGTCACTGAGCTGAATACCACAGGCGCTGGTGTTGTTTTTTCGACCTACCTGGGTGGGACGGGGACAGATAGGGGGTATGGTATTGCGGTTGATACAAGCGGTGTCTACTTAACTGGCGAGACTTCATCCACCGATTTCCCAACTGCTACAACACCGATCTATGTCAATAACGCTGGAGGCATTGATGCCTTTGTTACCAAGATTAACAGTGCCGGGGCCGCCTATCTCTATTCAACCTACCTGGGTGGCAGCGGGTCGGACATTCCCTATGACATTGCTGTTGATGGCGCGGGCAATGCCTATGTGGCTGGGCAGACCGCTTCTACAAATTTTCCTACGGTAGTACCGATATATTCCACTCTGAGTGGCGGCGTCAATGCCGATGCTTTCGTCACCAAGATCAATGCAGGCGGGAGTGCTGTTGATTTCTCCACCTACCTGGGTGGTGACGGTGTTGAAATCGCATACGGCATCAGCGTTGATAGCCAGGAAAATGCCTATGTGACAGGGCAGACCGGACCCATTACCTCAATTGCATTTCAAACAACTGCGGGTGCCTTTGATGAAGTATTGAGTGGTACCGATGCTTTCGTCACGAAGATGACGACGACATCGGCCGATCTGGCGGTGACCAAGGTGGTGGACAATGCGACACCGATTGAGGGTGGCACGATTGTCTACACGGTGACGGTGACCAATAATGGTCCCAGTGCGGCGACCGGCGTGAGCGTTAGTGATGCACTACCCACGGGTGTCACTTATGTCTCGGATGACGGTGCTGGCGCCTATGTGAGTGGTACCGGAGTGTGGACCATCGGTGCCCTGGCCAATGCGGCCAATTCGATCCTGAACATCACGGCAACAGTAGACAGCGCCACGGCTGGTACAACGATTACCAATACTGCCACAGTAAGCGGGACTGAGGTTGATCCAACCGCAGGTAATGATAGTGCAAGCATTGGGATCACTGTCGCAGCTACTGCCGATCTTGGTGTGACCAAGGTGGTGGATAATGCAGCGCCGCTTGAGGGTGGCACGATCATCTATACGGTGACGGTGATCAACAACGGTCCGAATGCGGCAACCACGGTGGCAGTCAGCGATGCCCTACCGACGGGTGTGACCTACGTTTCGGATGACGGTGCTGGCGCCTATGTGAGCGGTACCGGAGTGTGGACCATCGGTGCCCTGGCCAATGCGGCCAATTCGATCCTGAACATCACGGCAACAGTAGACAGTGCCACGGCTGGTACAACGATTACCAATACTGCCACAGTAAGCGGGACTGAGGTTGATCCAACCGCAGGTAATGATAGTGCAAG
>QIGV01000223.1 GCA_003230085.1 Gammaproteobacteria bacterium | reverse complement strand
GGCTCAGCAGCGCACGGACCCGGCGTACCGTTCGAGCTGTGTCGTCCAGGGCCCCTGCTCCTGCCATCTGAGGAATATCATCTCCCAGCAACCAAGCGGCATGACCGCTGGTGATCAGCCGCTGATGCACCAGACCCGCGTCACGGCTCAGGCGGCGGGGCCCTATACGCATCAGCTGTTTGTAGAGAAAAGCGCTGAGGCGGAAGTCCTCGGGTGGTAGACTCATATCAAAGATATACAGTGGTTTCCTGGTGGCGCAGGATTCACTCAGCATGGCGATACTGTCGCTGGTGACCACAATGGCCTGGGAAAGGGCGAGAAAGGCTAGATAGGGATTATCCGGATCTTCGGGTTGCCAACGGTACAGATACATGGGGCGGTCGATAGCAGCGGCCAGCGTGTCGATAACGGCTGGTGGGGTGCGGGCGCTGGTGGATATCAGTAGTGAACCACCGGTCTTGTTGCATAGTTTTCTGATGGAGGCAGCGAGGCGGTATGCTGCCTGCGGACCAAAGGTGTAGGGGCCGCTGTTGCCGCCAATCATGACGGCGAGATAGGGGCGGGGTAGGTGAGCGAGGCGAGGTGCCCAGGCGCTGGCAGCATTTGCCTGCAATTGTTTGTCGATGTTTTGCAAGGTCGTGCTGTTATGGAGGATGTTGTCTCGCTGGGGTAGGCGGTATTGGGGCGTGGTGACGATTAAGTCAAAATATTCCAGCTCCGCCCAGGTCCTCCCAATATGCACCAGTCGGGTATGTGGTGATTGGTGTTTGATCCAGCGGCATACTGGTTCGTTGCGCATACCCGCAGATATCACAAGGTCTGGCCACGGTGGCTGCAATGGGCTTGATTTTTGTTTGTTAATGCCAGCGAGGCTGCACTGGCGCAATAATCCCGGTACAAAATCAATACTTCTATATGTGAGGCGCTTGATTTCGAAGGGCCAGCCCAGCGCTTCGGCCAATGCGCGTATTTGCGTATTTTCACCCGCGCGGTAACCTGAGATAATCCAGGTTCGCGGTGATTGATTCTTTTTCATAGAACCGGATAATTGAGGCGTCTGTTGGTTTTAAAATGTTCCGCAACAGCTTGCGGCTACATAAATATTGCTGTTTATACTCATAGTGACTGAATCAGTGAATACAATCAAAGATATTCCTCTTGTCTGGCTAGTGCTGAGCGACAAGCTGGGAGATAACGCGCAGGCTGAGATTATAGCAGAATCCCTTGGTTTGCCTTATGAGATAAAGCGGGTCTATCCTTTGGAGCAGTATATATTCGGTAAGCCTAGGTTTAGACCATCCCTCTACCATATTGATTTAACACGCTCAGACGCGCTGGAACCTCCCTGGCCTGATCTCATTATTACGATAGGGCGACGCTCCTCAATGGTAGCAATGTGGATTCGTAAGCAGAGTGATGGTAAGACCAGGATTGTATTGCTGGGACGTCCCAAACGCCAGCTAGGGAAATATGCGCTGGTTATTGCTACCTCTCAGTATCGCCTGCCCGACAGGCCAAATGTGCTCCATCTTGACCTGCCTTTGATGCGCGGAAATGAAAAAATAATTGCTGAAGCGGCTGCAAATTGGCAGGCAGACTTTGCTGCAATCTCGCGACCCATTATTGCACTCATGGTAGGAGGGCCAACCAAGCCATATGTGTTCAATGCACAAGTGGCGCATGAATTGATTTCCCAGGCAAACAGGATTGCTGCAGAGTCAGGGGGCACGCTCTATGTTACGACAAGCAGACGAACGCCACAGGAGGTCGTCAAGGCTATTCAGGCAGCATTGCCGGATTGCGCCAGATTTTATCACTGGGGCGAGGGAGGAAAGGATAACCCATATCTGGCCTTACTAGGTCTGGCAGAGTATTTTATTGTGACGGGAGACAGTATTTCAATGATGGTAGAAGTCGCCCGGCTGGGCAAACCACTGGCTATTTTCCCTTTGCCTGTCAAGCAGGGCTTGATTTCACAACTGCGCCAGTACATAGCCGTTCTCATACATCCAGTCGCTGGCAGGAAGGGGGCCGGTGGGGGGATGCGTTTCCTGGGGGAAAGTCTTTATCGCCTGGGGGTGGTGGGCTATTCTCGTGATTTAACCGCCGTACATCGCCTGTTAATTGACAAGGGATTGGCCGTTAAATTAGGAGAGGCATTTCGTCCTCCCGGCAACCTTGCTCCGGATGAGTTGCCAAAAGTCGTTGGAAGGATCAAGGGCTTGCTCTCGCAAGTGTCGTATACTGAAGACGGTAAAGGTATTCGGGAATAGGTTTCAGAATTAGGAGTTCGACATTAACTTGTTGTTAATTAAGTAGAATAGTTATAATCAACGCCTCATTTCCAAGATATTGAGTGCCTGTTACAAGCGTCATTAGCACCGAACAATGAATCAGGGAATGTTTTGCCCGGTTCGATAAGATTGGTAATACCCCTGGGTTGCCGTCGATATTGATGCCCGGGGCGGCTTCATGCCACCTTTGTTGGGATTTTCATAGTGATGAGAGGGGTAAACATAGGGCATGACTTCGTAATTAATACATAATAAGTGCTAATATGTAAATTGGAGAGGTGCCTAAGCGTGTGGGCCATGGTTCATGCGGTAGGTGAATAATAAGAGATTTAAATTATCTTCATTTGAAATGAAAAAATTAAAAATCTGGAGGGCAGGTAAAAGAAGACGCGCGCGAATTTCCATGCGTTTCTTGATGAATGATATTCAACTGGGCCGAAGGTGTCACCTGCCAATAGACCAGTTACTTGCTGAATTGCCTGTTGTCAATGGAAATTGGCCCTGCAATGGTCATGATAATCAGCCGATTTATTTTGCTGTTTGTGATCATTCCTATTTTTCCATGCATGCTGAAGCCTTGATTGCCTCTATTGATATATTCTCACCCAATAGCCGCCTTCATTTGCATCTATATGATGCGGATAACAATCAGTTTGATCAACTGGGCAAGCTACAGCAGCAATACCCTCATGTGAAAGTATCATACACCTGGGAAGAGACAGATTTATTGGATGTGGATAAAGATAAACGTGTTATCTACTTTCAGTCTGCACGCTTTATTCGCGTTTACAGTGCGCTGAAATCACTGCGTTGTCCGATTGTTACAATCGATATAGATAGCTTGATCCGGGGGCCAATTGAAAAAATTCATGAGGCTGCAGGTGATGCGGATATCGGTTTGTTCCTTCGGCCTGAACAGTCTCATCCTGGTAAAAACGTCCTGGCGTCTACAGTGTACGCGGCGCCAACTGGCGCCAGCTTGTTATTTCTCGAAAATGTTATAAAGAGGATTGCCGTTCATCTCTTGGCGGCTGTACAAACAGAGATGCTGGACCAGCGTTGTCTCTGGAAAAGCTATGTCACGCGGAGTAAGGATTTGAATGTCTGGAAAATACCGCAAAAATTCAGTGACTGGAATCTGGCTGATGATAGTGTGATCTGGCATGGTAAAGGGCACCGTAAAGATTCAGATAAATTTGTTCAAGAAAGAGATAAATTATTGGTTTTGCAGAATCACAGCGCCCGCTTGAGAGCCCAGTAAAATTAGTTGCCTACCCGTAACGGCCACGATTAAATTAACAGTAGCTCCCCTGAAATATCCGGTTTAATCATTACTTCATCCATTTAATTTTCTGCCAGTAAGTTAGATAAGTGAATGGCTTGTCATTATCGTTTTCCTTCTATGTACCACGTCAGCATCCTGATAATCGGAGTAGTCAAATGATGTGACTGTTTCTGCACCCAACGCCAGGCGGAGAAAATTATCTGTGTATTTGCTATCGTATAAGGATAATATTTTCGCGTCAGTCAAGGCAGGAGGGATTCCCTGGCTGCCCAGGTCTTCTCTGGGAATGCAGAGAGAAAGACGCCCCATTGTTGCGGTTCTTTCGAAACCAACCCCGTTATTCCGGGCGTTAACAAGGTGGGCGCCTATGATGGTGGTTATTCCTATGTATGATTGTGTGATT
>QIGV01000017.1 GCA_003230085.1 Gammaproteobacteria bacterium | reverse complement strand
GTAGCGGAAGGATAAAACCCGACTGCCGCCACCCACAACATTGTTCCATTCCATCACCGCTCCATTGGTGGTGACATCGTAATAACCCGTACCGGTGGCATCGAGATGATCGGACAGCACACTGCCGCCCGACAATACGTTGGCATTCTCCGCCTGATAGGTCCCCAGCAGTGCGCCCCGATTGGGAAAAGATCGGGGCGCTAACGACACATCGTCCCAGTACGAATTACCTGCTGTCGTACCCCACCAGGTCCTGAATCCAATATTCAACTTACTCGCATTGGAAGGTGCCTGTAGTGCCATTGTCATCTTCTGGAAGCCATAAGTTCCATAAGGTGCCCACAGATAGGATTCCTTACCCTTGCCATTGTATGTCAGCACGGTATTGCCGTTACTGTCCATCCAGCTCACCACCACTAATGGTTTACCACCACCGCCGATCCCCTGGAGATTATTACCACTGACCCAGACCGAGTAGTCATACTCCTGCCCCGCGACAATCCCGCTTATCCTTTTTTGCCACGCTGTGTGACTCGATGAACTGACGCCATCCCCAACGTTGATCATCCTCAGCGCCTTACTGCCGGTACGTACCGGGGAACTGATGATCGACATGGTGCTGTCCGCCATGGTCCACGTTGCGGTCCCTGTCTCAAACGACGGGTCAGGGATGACGTTGGCCCCAGCAACAGCGCTAGCGCCTAAAATCCAAAAAAAGAAAATGAATTGGCAGGAGGTACGGAAATATTGTTGGATTGATGGCACGGCGGATCCTTTTGTTAGAATGTTCAAGCTGAGTATCGCAAGGGCGTCGTTACTGCGGCAGTTCCGCAAGCACTCTGGGGGCAATGGTTTAGAAATATCCTGCCTTTGTGAAAGGCAGACCATGTTTCGGAGCGCCTAAACAGGTTAATTCTACCATAATCAGTGTTCAGTGACAATATTCTGTCGGATTTTTACGGGTATTCTTCGAATTTACCGATACGTTTCTAGCCCCATGGTGGGGGTGGCAACTATGCTTCTTCTGCCCTGTCGGGGACACGAAAGATGGTTGTGTATCGATAATCATGGTCAGGATGCCGGGGATCGTACGGCTCAAGTCCATAGTAATTCCAGGGCCAATCCTGGAGCCTTCTGGGGAAGGCATTATGGATATTTCGAGTCTCACGAGTAACAGGCTCGAGCTTCAACTCCCTGGCCACACTGGATCGTATTTCAAGTTTGATCCCTGAAAAACAGATGTAGCCGCCGCCTGCTACAGCAGAGACTAAATTTCGCAAACACTCAGCTGCTTGATCGTCTGGCATGTGGATCAAAACATTATTGGCGACAAGGATATCCTGTGTTCCGACCTTGTCACGAAACTCTGGATCACGAATGTCGAAATTCAGCCACTCAATCCCGGAACGGAGATCTTTTTTCACCAGCCAATCCTCTCCGTCATCCTCCAGGAGCTCCTCTGTCTCGGCAGGTGAGAGCCCATCGACCACATTTCCATTTTTTGGGAAACGGCCTTCACGGCATATCTTGAGCACCCCTTCTGAGATATCGATCCCTATAATCTCAGCCTGAATCTCAGCACGCTGGGCAAGCAGCAACTTTAAAGAGAAAACTTCCGCACCCCGGCTACAACCCACCACGGCTAAACGAAGCGGCGAAGGAAAATTACCTTTAGCAGCAAGATCGCAGAGGAGTTCATACTGAGGCCGGTTCCGCATGAAGCAAGTAAACAAATTTGGATTGATATCCGCGCGCTTCCGTACATGCCGATGAATCAAGCGGCCATAGTTTCGAAAAAAATGCGTTTGATGTAAAGAGTCAGGCGTTGAAGCCCATATTTTTCTACTGACAACCATAAATGACCGACCGAGAAAGACACGAAAAGGCCGGGGCTTGGAAAGAGACTCGGGAAATGGGGACATATTAAATATCTTTAGTTATTTATAAATATCTGGAAATATCTAGTGGCTCTTGGGTTTATCAGAGCCGACTTATCATTACAAGTTTAGCCAAAATTCATGGTATATTCAAGAGCTTAAACGCGACCACATGCCAGTTCAGAAAATATGCCGGAATTTATTGCCAAGACGTGACCGCAGACCAGCAGCCACCCATAGTACCGTACCCTTCATCAAGGCTAATTTACCCACTCCTGCCAGCGAAAAATCATATCCCAGACGCTGCAAATCTTCGGAGCCACAAAAAGAACGATGGACCGCGATTTGCTGATATGGCGTCAGGGTAGTGCGCCATTTTTCCAGGCTGCTGGTGTTCGGGTTGGAATAATAAGTCTGGGCGTCATACCAGATTTCTTTCGAATTAACTGTAATCGCGGCTTCACCCAAGTGTTCTTTTTCACCAGGCTTGATCATGCCATCATCCCAATCAACTCCAAGAAACCGGCATAGTGATCGCCCTTCACCCTCCGGGTCCTGGACCAGCTTTTCATAGACAACGGTATACACGTTATCAGGCGCACTGTCGGTGGCCTTAAATCCGGCATTAAGACATTTGCGCACATGCGCTATTGCCGACTGAGTATTGGCTGCAAACGGGGCCGGCTTCTCTCCCATTTGACGGGCCTTTTGGCCGACTGAAAGCAAGGATGCAACCGTGGCCCGGGGATCCCTGACAACATGTATGAAACGTGACTCGGGGAACAACTCTAAAAGCTTAGTGAATACCAGCACATTTTCAGGCGTTTTTTCACTCAACAATTTTCCACCGTGCTTGTCAGCAAAAGGCAGCAGAAAATTCATGATCAATGAACGGATTTGGCTATCGACCGCTTCAGATGAACAGATGAGGCTGATCCAACCTCGGGATACGGAGCCCTGCAGCTTATCCCGAAGCCCCATAATATCCGGTATGTGAAGGAATTCGGGCCCCCCCAGGATATCAGGATGCGAATCCAGCATATTCTGGACCAGGGTAGTGCCAGAACGGGGCGCACCACCCAGAAAAATTATCCGCTTTTCCATGCTAGGGGCATTTCTCCATGATGACAGGCCCTGTCACCACATTGGTCAGGCTATTAAGCCATGTATTGGCTATTAAACTATAACCAGCGGTGTTCGGGTGTAATTTGTTCCCATAAAGGGCCAAATCGGGCAGGCTGGTCATTGCGTCCAATAAGACCGTACGCTGATCCACGATAATGATTTCATCCGGACCGGTACTGGCATCCAACGCCGATGCCATGGCAACGACATTGTTATTGAAAGCAACTACAGCGGGTTCACCGACCCCACAATCTGTCGGATGATTGACACACTGGTCGATGATGCGCGCGAGAATAACCGCAACCGGATTACCATTGGCACTTTTTTCCCATCTGTCAATTTCCAGGAGGATGGAACGCACATCATTGGGCGAAGTGTTCCCTGGCACCTGAGCAATGTCATTGCTGCCGATGTGGAGCAAAACGACATCTGCAGGGTTAGCATCCAGCATGGTGAAAACGCCGGGGTAAATAATATGGGCCGCTGGCGGCTCGCCATCCGTCCCACCAAAGGCAATCTCCTCATCTTTAGCGCCCGCATAGCTTTCAGTATCGGAATCGAAACTCGGCACACCACCACCAATCACTTGACTCCCTACAAAATCTGTTCTAAAGCCATTGCTGACAAGCCCATTATAAAGCGGTTCCCGATAACCGACCCGGTTAGCCAAGGACGGGGTAAAGTTGTCGATGATACCCTGGGTGATAGAGTCACCCAACGTCATCACCCGGGGATCAATGATAATAGTGGCCAGACCTGAAGCGCTGCCGCCCACGGTATCTTCGACCCGGTACGCAAAGGTATCCGAACCCCGTCGACTGGGATGGGCATTCGGGGTATAGGTGAATGCGCCTGTCGTCGCATTGGTGATATCAACCTGTCCTTGTGCCGTGAAAATCGGGCCAACACCGCCGGAACCATCCGCATTGAGGCTGAACATCAAACCACCAGGGCTATTATCGGGATCAGTCCCCGGCAACGTTCCTGTGATCAGTGCCTCTTGCG
>QIGV01000206.1 GCA_003230085.1 Gammaproteobacteria bacterium | reverse complement strand
CCTGAAGATATTCAAAACGTTTCCAGCCGCTGTTAACCGTGGCCTTGAACAACCAGCGTATTGGTGTGGGTTTCATATTCAGGTCATCATGAATTTTCATGTAGATGCGCTCGAAGATTCGCGGCACAGAAATCATGATAGTCGGCTTGATGGTTTTCAGGTCTTCGCCCAGTTCCGGGATTGATCGGTTAAAGGCAACGCTTGCCCCTGCCATCATAGACAGGATGAAACCCGTACTTCGCTCAAGGGTATGTGACAGGGGGAGAAATGAAAGCGCAAGGTCACTTGGGTAGACCATTATATGTTGCAGCCCGGCCCAGGCATTCCAGAGTATGTTGTAGTGGCTGAGCATAACGCCTTTTGGTCGCCCGGTCGTCCCCGAAGTGTAGACGATGGTTGCCAGGCTGTCAGTCTCCCCGGAAGCGTCATTGATGGTGCCGCTGTCCGGTAGCCAGTCAGCCACCCACTTAACGCGTTCATCATTTCCGTCAGTTGAATGAGAGAGGCATAGAACAGTTTGAATCTCAGGTAGTTTCTTTTTGGTGTTTATCAGTTTTTCCCATCTTCGAAATTTTTCAATCAGAAGGACGCGTGCACCTGAATCTTCAAGGATATAAGCCATGTTACCCGGCCGGTCATTGGGATAAAGTGAGACAGTCACCAGGCCCAGGCTTTGTGCTGCCAATTCATAGGCTATCCAGTCAATACAGTTGCGCATACAGATGGCGACCCGGTCACCGGCTTTCAGGTTTTCATTGCGAAGTCCGGCATGCCAGCAGGCAATCAGCTCATTCAGTTCACGCCAGTTGGTATCCTGCCAGGTTTCTGCTTCTTCATCGAACTGTCGATAGGCGCAATGTTCCGGGCTGCGTAGCAGCCGTTCCCGCATTAATCCATATATAGATTTCGCTGTATCAGGATGAATGACATCGCTGCCATCGGTGTCAGTTGATGGTTCAGATTGCCGGCTATCGGTGGCAGACATCTGTAAGTGTCTCTCTTGTTTTGTTTTTATTCACCTGTCAGCAATGACTCCCATCCGGCATCCGGTGCGAAACGTTCACCGTGTTGACGAGACAACTGCTGTAGTTTGTTGTGAGTGGTCTTCTCGCCTGTTTCTTTAATATAGCGCATTGGACCACCACGAAACGGCGCGAAGCCGGTACCAAAAATTACCCCTGCGTCGAGTAAATCTGCATCCTCTACGATACCCTCTCGAAGACAGGCAATGGATTCGTTCAGCAGGCGCAGTATCAGTCTGTCTGTGAGCTCAGTAAGGGGTGTTTTTTCATTGTCATCAGGGTTGACGATTTTGCCCTTGTTCCACCGATAAAAGCCAGTGCCGGTTTTTTTCCCAAGCTTGCCGGCATCTACTTTGTCAATTAGATGCTGAGGGATGGATCCATCCAGTTTTTCCGACAGGTTTTTCGCAACGGAAAGACAGATGTCCAGGCCGACGGTATCGGCGAGGGTGATTGGCCCCATCGGCATGCCGAAATCGGTTGCTGCTTTGTCGATATTTGTCAGAGACACACCTTCTTCAACCAGTATCATAGCTTCCATCAGGTAAGGCATAAGGATACGATTGACCAGAAAACCGGGAGAACTTTTTACGGGTAGTGGCAGCTTCCCCAGGCGATGGGCAAAGCAAGCTGCCTGTGAAGCCACGGAGGCAGCAGTCTGTTTGCCGTTGACGATCTCGACCAGAGGCATTTGTGCGACGGGGTTGAAAAAATGCAGGCCGACGAGTCGCTGCGGTGCAGACATCACCGTATCCAACTCTTCAAGCATCAAACTTGAGGTATTGCTTGCCAGCAGTGCGTGGGCCTGTAGTGAGGGTTCTACGGATTTCAGTAAGTCATGTTTGGCCTCCATGTTTTCATAGATGGCCTCAATAACGACGTCGGCTTTCTCCAGTCCGTGACCGTCCGGATCAGCAATAATATTATCAAGTGCTGAAGTCACACGGTGCGTTAACCTGAGACGTTTTTTATACAGCTTACCGGCGCGCTGAAACGTATTGGCAATGGCTTCCTTACGTGTTTCCTGCAAAGTGACTGTTAAATCCCGCGAGGCGCACCAGGCAGCGATGTCTCCGCCCATGATACCTCCGCCTATGACATGGACATGCTGGAAGGCCTCTTTGTCTATCGCAGGATCCTTGCCAAATGACTTGAGGCGATCCTGTAGCAAGAAGACACGCACAAGATTACGCGAGGTCGGTGTCATCATAAGATGACTGACTGATGTGACTTCTGCATTCAGCATGGCCCGCTTATTGCTGCCATGAGACTGCCAGAGATCTATCAATGCGTAGGGTGCCGGGTAGTGTTCTTTTCGGGCCTTCTTGCTGACCTGTTTGCGCAAATAACGTGCCAGTAGTGGTCTGACAAGGAGGTGCGAGGCCAGTCGCAAATACCATTTTGCCTGGTGTTTTTTTGGTCTGGTACTGATGAAATGGCGAGCGGCAGATTCCATTTGACGCAGTGGAACGACAGCATCTACCAGACCCATGCGTCGGGCGGGGGAGGCGAAGACAGTGCGGCCACTCAGCATAATATCCATTGCAGCCGGTGCGCCCAGCAATGGGATAGAACGTGCAACACCGCCGAAACCCGGATGTATGCCCAGTTTTATTTCAGGCAGACCGAGACGTGCATCGGTATCGGCGACCCGATAATCACAGGCCAGCGCAAGCTCTGTGCCGCCACCCATACAGACGCCATTGATCAGTGCCAGTGTCGGGCAGTGCAGGCTTTCGATCATGCCCATGATGTGTTGGCCACGGCGGATCAAGGCCATGGTTTTAGCGGCATCTTCCAGTGCCGTGAATTCCTTTATATCGGCACCATAAATGAAGCCCTTCTTTTTTCCAGAGCGTATGACCAGTCCTGTAGGCGGTTGTTTATGCAGCTTCTCAAGGATAGCCTTCAACTCATTCAGTACGGCATGCGAGAGTGAGTTTGCGCCGGTGTCTACCCGATCAAGAGAGAGCCATGTGATGTTGTTCGCATCGGTCTCGGTGTGCCAGTGCAGAGGCTGGTCTTTGTCCTTCTTTTCAGTCATTAGTTCGCTCCACCAGCAATGCACCCCCCTGTCCACCTCCGATACAAAGCGAGGCAATGCCACGTCTGCTATTAGTGCGCTTGAGTACCTCAAGCAGGTGCAGTGTGATGCGGGCACCACTGGCTCCCACCGGGTGACCAATACTGACGCTACCCCCATCAATATTCAGTCTGGATTCATCCAGTTCTCCAAAAGCCGTACGAAGGTGCAGATGTTGTCTGCAATATTTACTGTCGGCCCAGGCACGTTTACAGGCAATTACTTGTGCCGCAAAGGCCTCATTGATTTCCCAGTAATCGATATCATCTATCTTCAGCCGCTGCCGTTTCAACAATGGTGTCATTGCATGTACCGGCCCCAGACCCATGATCGCGGGGTCGAGCGCCGCCCATTCACTGTCACACAGATGGCCGAGCACCGGGAGTTTATGTTGGTTGACGGCTTTTTCGCTGGCCAGCATCAGCAGGGCACAGCCATCGGTAATCTGGGCACTGTTGCCTGCGGTGATCTTACCGTATTTGCGATCAAACACTGGTTTCAATTTAGCCAGCGATTCCAGCGTACTTTCGCGCCGCAGTCCGTCATCATTCTCATAGAACTTACCTGCTCGGTCATAGACTGTAACCAGCTCTTCAAGATGCTTATTATCCTGGGCATCGGCAAGTCTTTGATGACTGGCGAGAGCATAGTGATCAATCTCTCTGCGTTTTAGATCAAACTGATAAACCAGGTTTTCTGCAGTCTGTCCCATCGACAGATTTACCACTGGATCATGCAGGCCACAGATCAGGCCGATGACAGGTTTAAGGTATGCAGGGCGCAGGCGGCTCAGTGCAGCAATCTTTTTTAATGGTGTGCGAGCCCGGCCAAATTCGGCCAGCCAGATTATCATTTGCTCATTCAGCAGAATAGGCGCATGGCTCATCACTTCAACACCACCGGCCAGAATCAGGTTGGCATCGCCCTGGGCAATGTTGCGCGCTGCGGAGTCCAGCGCC
>QIGV01000161.1 GCA_003230085.1 Gammaproteobacteria bacterium | reverse complement strand
AGCGCGAGAGCCTTTTTGTCTTTTCCTCTGGTGGGTGTGTAGCTGAGGCAAACGATGCCGGCATCATTTTCAGGGCTGCCCTGAGCGACAGCCAGAAAGGCCCCGGCCTTTTTCTTCAGTAGTGTTTTCTGATCCAGAAAACGCATCTTCCAGCTATTTTCACTGGCCAGTTTCCTGATACGTTTACGGTAAATAAGAGGCGTCAGCATATTGGGCGGCAAGGCGGTCAGTTCCCTGGCTAGCGTGTTGCCCGCAGATTCTGCCAGGATACGTTTGAAGTCGAATTTTTCATTCAGGCCGTAATAGGTGATAGTGCTCAGACGCTTTTTCTTTGCTGTCGTGCTCTTATAAGCGGGCATCATGCTGGCGCCCGCCAGGATTGCTGTGACCAACGTATCGGCAAGGCGATGGCGCAGTTGCTGTTGCCGGATTCCTGGTGTGATGACGGTAATGGCCCGGGGGTTCTGTGCCAGATGTATTTCGGCGTGCTTACGGGCAAGAGAGAGGAGCTCAAAGGTTGACAGATCTGCTTTGATGCTGCTGAGGGATATTCGGGTACCGGTCTCATTGGGTAGATCGGTAATCAGAGGAGAATCAGATTTTATATCATAATCAACATGTTTCAGGCGTTCTCTAATAACATCCTTAAATGGGAAAGAGGGCCATGGCATCGATGAATCCAGTTGCGGAAGCAAAATGATGAGGCTCGTTAGTTTGCCTGTTTCAGCAATCGTGGGTAGATTATTTTTTCGTTTTACGCTGATTTTCACGGATAATAGACCTATAAATTATGAGGTATATTCTTGACCTGATGGCCAAAAAAGTTGATCATATCGACCCATACATGAATGGTTTCTGCTGGCCAGACTGACAAGTAAAAGTAAGATCAGAGATAGCCAGGCTGTTTATCGTAACCAAATCAATCAATTTTTCATATACGAATAATGAGAAGGGTGGCCTATGAAAATAATGCCAGACTATGCAGAGCAGGAGATGGCAGAAGGCGATAGTTCATTGCTCAGCGTGACGGACAAGAAAAGACTGCTGCGCGAGATGCTGTATGCCCGGCGTTTTGAAGAAAGGTGCTATGAGGCTTATGTCGAGCGCAAGATCGGTGGCTTTTTACATCTCTATTCCGGTGAAGAGGCATGTGCCTTTGGTGTACTTGAAGCTGCCAAGCCCGGCTATGACTATGTCATGACCAGTTATCGCGATCATATCCATGCCATCAAAAGCGGGACGGATCCGCGCAAGGTCATGGCAGAATTATTTGCCAAAGAGGGGGGCACCTGTAAGGGACGCGGCGGCTCCATGCATATTTTTGATGTGGAGCATCGATTTATGGGCGGCTATGCCCTGGTGGGCGGCCCATTTCCGCTGGCTGCCGGGATCGCCAAGGGTATCAAGATGAAGGGTGGAGATGAAATCTCGATCTGCTTCCTCGGCGATGCAGCTAATAACCAGGGTTCCTTTCATGAATCACTCAATATGGCCAAGATCTGGGATCTGCCGGTGTTGTATGTTTGCGAGAACAACCTCTATGGCATCGGCACCCGGATTGATCGTTCCACGGCGGTCCTGGATCAATACAAACGTGTGGCCGCCTATGACATTCCTGCCGTACAGGTGGATGGTCAGGATATAGAGGTGGTCTATGCGGCGGCGAAAAAGGCTATTGAATACGTAAGATCCGGCAACGGACCTTATTTTTTGGAGTTGATGACCTATCGTTATCGTGGTCACTCCATGTCTGATTCCAACGCCTATCGCGCCAAGGAAGAGGAGAGCAAGTGGCTCAAGCGCGACCCCATACAGATCTTGCGCAATCGTCTGATCGATTCTCAGGATCTGACGCTGGGTGATTTCAAGGACATGGATAAGGAAATTATTGAGCAAATCGAAAAAGAGGTGATCAGCTTTGCCGAACAATCTCCTGAGCCTGTTGTAGAAGATCTGGAAAAATATGTTCTGGCGGAAAATGATCCCTACGTACAGGGTGGGGTGAACTGATGTCGCAGATAATGTATTGGGAGGCGCTGCGCCGCGCCCACGATGAAGAGTTGAGCAATGATCCGTTGGTCATTGTGATGGGTGAAGATATCGCAGTTGCGGGCGGAACCTATAAGGCTACACAGGGATTGTACGATAAATACGGGCCTGAGCGTGTTATGGATACGCCAATCAGCGAAAACGGCTACACCGGCCTGGGCATAGGCGCTTCGTATGTTGGTATCAAACCTATCATCGAGATCATGTCGGTCAATTTTGCCTGGTTGGCAACGGATCAGATTATCAATACCGCCGCTAAAGTGCGCTATATGTCTGGCGGGCAACTGACGGCCCCGATTGTCATACGCTCGCCTGGTGGCACAGCACATCAGCTTGGCGCCCAGCATTCTGCCCGTATGGAAAAGGTGTTCATGGGAATTGCCGGTCTGCGGGTAGTGACGCCTTCAACTCCCAAACAGGCCTATGGTCTGCTGAAATCAGCGGTGCGATGTGCCGATCCGGTCTTCATTAATGAACACGAGCTGATGTACAACATGAAGGGCGAGGTGCCTGAGGAAGAATATTTTCATCCCCTGGAGGGTTCTGAGGTTGTCAGGCGGGGACGGGATATCACATTGTTTGGTTATAACATTTCTGTTCACTGGTGCTTGCAGGCGGCCGAGGTGTTGTCACAGCAGCATGGCATCGAGGCGGAAGTCGTTGACCTCTATGCATTGAGCCCGCTGGACCGCGAGGGTATCAAGGCCTCTGTCGCCAAAACCCATAAGGCGATCATTGCTGAGGAGGCAGAGGCACCAGTCGGTGTCGGTGCCGAGGTCATGGCTATTTTTAATGAAGAATGTTTCTTTGAGCTGGATGCACCACCCCGGCGCGTATCTGCAGCCAATGTGCCGATCCCCTTCAACCATACGCTGGAAAAGGCGGCAATTCCCACCGCAAAGGATGTCATTGACGCGGCGCTGGCACTCTTTCCGGGCAAGCACTAGCCGACAGGTGGGGTCAGCGTCGATTGCGCTTATTGTAAAAATTACAGTCCCCTCTCCCCCAGGGATTTATGCCCCTTCCTAATTCAATCACCTCACCCCAACCCTCTACCCCTCAAGGGGGTACTGAAAAGAGTCCTGCAAGGAGAGGGGGCTTAAGTAAGTGCCATCCGACGTTGGACCCCATTCCCCTGCTGTTTCTGCAGGGCCTAATGATACTGGAAGGGATTGTATTTTCTGGAAATCACGGTATCCTCTGCGTTACAAAAACCCCTGAGTGAGAGACATGCCAGAAAGATACGCAATCAAGATGCCACAGCTTTCAGATACCATGACGGAAGGTGTGTTGGTGAGCTGGGAAAAAAATATCGGTGACAAGATTGAGCGTGGCGATATCGTCGCAACCGTCGAGACCGACAAGGCTATTATGGACGTGGAAGTATTCCATGAAGGCTATCTATCAGGTCCTCAAGTTAGTATCGATGACACCGTCCCAGTCGGCGATGCTCTCGCCTATTTGGTGGTGACTCCTGACGAAGTTTCAACAGAGGCAGCGCAAGCCGTGCCTGCCACGGGCAAGGAAAAAACAGCACCAGCAGTAACGGAAACAACTGCCAGCACAGATATCCCGGCATCATCTGCCGCAGCGTCAACACCTCAAGGTGTGGTACACACAATCAAGATGCCCCAGCTTTCTGACACCATGACGGAAGGTATCCTCGTCAGCTGGGAAAAAAATATCGGCGACAAGATCGAGCGTGGCGATATCGTTGCCACTGTCGAGACCGACAAGGCCATTATGGATGTCGAGGTTTTTCGTGATGGAATTTTGTCCGGGCCGGTCGTGTCCGTAGACACTGTCGTGTCGGTTGGCGCAGCGATGGCCTATCTGGTGGAATCAGCCGACCAGGTTGTGAATGAAACAGCCAGCGCACCCTCGGGTGGGCCGAGCCAGGCCGATCAGCCTGTCGCTGAGGGTACTTCCAGCGCTGCAACAGAGCAGGTGCCAGCACAGACGTCAAGTCTGACACCAGCCCCACGTCCCGCCGGCAAGCAGGCCACACCCTATGCCCGTCAGCTGGCGGCTGAATATGGGGTGGATCTTGCTGCGTTGACGGGCAGTGGCCCGGGGGGC
>QIGV01000226.1 GCA_003230085.1 Gammaproteobacteria bacterium | reverse complement strand
ATGGCTCACAGTCGTTTCAGTCCATCCGATATACCAGGCGGGGCATAGGATACCAGCCTGTTAAATTCATCCCTTGCGCGTATAGCCACACGGGTACGCTCCTGCTTTGATTTGCACTCATAACAGATTCGTCGTTGTGGTGGAAATAGCCGTTGGTCTTTTTTTTCGCCGCAATCTATACATGGTTTGTCAATCATCATAAAAACCATCCTTTTGTTTCAAAGCAACACCCATAACAACCCGTTCGCCGTTTTTTGTTTCTGAAGGAATTTCTCTCACCCTCAGCACATCAAGAAATCGTTTTCGTGGTAAAACATATTCCCCGGTGCGCTTAGCCCAGTGTGTGTACTCAGTGTAGAGAACCGTAGTTCTAACGCGGCAGAACTTCCCTACATCGCAGCATTCAGCGAAGAAATTCCCCATAGTATCCTCAGTCTCAAAATATTCTTCAGTGGTCGCCAGGACACGTTCAGGCGGGTTCAGCATGGATTCCTGCCACTCTAGGCAGCCGCGGACTGCCCATTTCAATATTCCACCAGCTTCAGCGCGTAATTTTCGCGGTAAAAATGGGTCACGGTCTTTCGGTGCAACCATTTTGTCGAACGGAATTACGTGCATACGCCGTTTGATTGCTTCGTCCACATTTCTCAATGCTGGTTTATGATTGCCGGCGAACAATAATTTAAAACTTGGCTGAAAAGTAAACGGATTTTTGTGCATGAAATTCGCTGTAATGGGATCACCACCCGTCATGGCTTTAATCCTGGCTTCATTCCAGCGTTTACCTTCTTCTGATTCCTGTGCAGTGACCATCCTGGAGCCTTGGAAATAAGCAATTTCTGCAGAATGTTTAGCGAACTTTTGTTCGGTAAATGTCTCCATCTGCGCTACTCGGGAATAGCTGTTTAGTAACCAATCAATCTGGTTGATAAATGTACCTTTACCATTACCGCCAGTGCCGTAGACGAAAAAGAACACATGCTCTGCTGTTGAGCCGGTCAAACAATAACCGGCCATACGCTGTAAATATGATTGTAATTCCTTGTCACCATCTGTTGTCGTTTCCAGAAACCGCATCCATGTGGGGCACTCACCATCAGGACCAACGGCTGTACATTTGCTGGCGTAATCATCACGCCTGGCTGAACGCAGTTCCCCGGTTTTAAGATCAATTACACCAGTAGGCGTATTGAGTATCCATGGGTCTGCATCGAATTGCGCCGGCAATGCAGCATGGCGCCGGTCAGAAGTTGCCATGGCTGCAACGGCCCTATGAGTTTTTAATTGGCTTATTTGATTTGCTATTTTAAATGACCTGGCCCCTAAATCCTGTCGCTGCTGTGCTTCGGTTGATGCAATCTTACAAATTTTTCGTGACAGATCCATAACGATATTTGTTTCATCAGCCTGCCACCTTGATTTTTCCCAAATCATCCAAGCGCCCCAGGGTGCAACGTAAATCAGAGAATTTTTATATTTTCTTGAAAACGATTCTGTAAGCGCGTCCTCGGAATATTCAGGTGGAACGCCAAGATCATCCTCAGTTGCTTTTAACGGGACCACATTACCAGGTGGTGCAGGAGCAGTTTTTTCTGGTTTTGGCTTGCCTTTGTCCTTTGGTTTTTTGGTAGGTGGTTTTTTCGGTCTTTTGGCTGGTATTGATTCTGGTATTATGCCTGGCCTGGCGCGTTTTTTAAGCCACTGTAGAAGTGCATCACCAGTAACGCCAGACTCAATAAGATCAGCCACGTCATAGCCTTTTCCAAGTCCTGCAGTATCAATATATCTCATTGTTGGCATTGTTTTTATTCCGGCTCAGGCGGGTAATTTATTTATTTTTTCGTGGTGGTGGTTTGAAGATCCTTTATAGCTATGGTAATTTTGCAGGCAGGACAAAGCCTAATTGAATCGTGTTTTTGGGTTATGCAGGTACTACCATCTTCACAATACCATTGAAAATAGCATATAGGGTTATCAACCAATATAGATAATTTAGCCTCAACTGCCTCTATCCTATCAAGCAATAACTTCAAACGATCGTGCAATGGTATTCTTGCGTTGAGAATAAATTTCCGGTCATTCATTGGTTTGCTCCTGAAGTGTTTTGCTGATGTGCGCGAAGCACTCAGCATTATTCATGACACTGTTCAAATATCCTGATATTTTGCTTAGCTTGGCCTCTGCTGCTTCCAAATCAACAACTGCTTGTTTCCGCATAGCAATTTCAATTGATAGTTCGGCCTCGGCTGATTCTAGGCTTGCCCCTATCTTTAACCACCTGTGCCAATAGCCAGTCGCAATATCAAACTCTCTCTCCGCTTTTTCCTCTGCTGCTTCGAGTTTGGTTTCAAGTGTTTTAATTTTCACGTTGGCCTCGCCAGAATACTTCCACGCAGCATCAAATTCTTTCTGTATTGCTTCCAGTCGGTCGAGTAGGATTCCTGAGACCTCATGCCAATCGATGTCATACCAATCTATACGACCCGGTTCCACAGCATCATGCCACTTTCGAATTTCAGAATTTGTCGGCTTGTCAGTCATTTTCGATTACCTTCATAATTTTCAGTCCAATATCATCAGGCGCATCTTCATCCATCCAATTCCACCCCATTGCCTCAAGGCAAGCATTTTCTAGAGCCTTCACCCTATCCACCAGCCCAATAATAGTTTGCGGGTTTACTTGCTTTCTGAATAACGTGAGGGCTTCGTCATATCGTGTACGCCTCCACGCAGAGCTATGTGTCTCATCAATTGGTTCAGGGAAGCACTCTTTCTTTGCAGCTATGACACCCTCAGCAAGCCGTTTGAGTTCTGTGTAATCAGTCATTGGCTCGACCATTGTACTTGGCATAACACTCTTTATAAAACTCACCCATCTGTTTAATAGTAAGTTTCCTCCAATCAGGAAATGTTTTAGGGTTTCTGAAATCCGAGATGCGATGCCTGATCCTGACATTCAAGACAACTGACCATTCTTTCCCGAATACGGGTAAAACAGGCAGCACAATGTACGCGCCATTTTTTTTGCACGCCTTGTTCCATCGGTCATTGAATGCAAATTGTTTATCATCCCACTGCCAAATTACGCAGCCCTTAACCCGGTCTCTGCTGTAAATATTCAGCCCAACATTCGACCACCAGCAGAGTTCCCCATCATCTATACTCTCAAGTAAATATTTGTGTGAAAACCTATCTTCACCTTCTTCGATTTTCTTAACCCATGAAAGGTACCATTTTGTTGGCGGCCCAGACGAGATAGATACCAAGTCTCCAACCTGTGCGCGCTTAAGCCTACCGGTATCCCAATCCTTTTGGTTGATCGTTGGGAACGCAAGCAACTCACTAAGGATGCTTACTCTCGCTCTAGAGCAACTCACAACACACCCTCCTGCGGCCTATCCATCGGGCCGAGTTCGCGGTAGTAGACTGCCTCTTTAATAGTGACCATAAATTCTATCAACGGGGTACACAATAATGAATATGACCAGTCTCCAGCTACAGTATCGTATTGCCAAGCCCACATGTACTCATCGCCTTCAGGCAGGTCTTTCACATCTGTGACCTTTATCCAAGTTGGCAAAGCAGCCTCAAGCTGGGTTGCAATATCGTTCAAATCATTAGGCCAGCCGTTATGCCCTTCTTCGCAGATTTCCTCTGCAATTCTGCGTAATTCAGCCGGTAGTTTCGTAATGCCGGTCATTGCCTGTCCTCAATTTCATAAAGCGCGCAATCTGTCACGCATTCATATCCACTAATAATCTCTGTTTGTTTTGTTACTTGGCGGCAGTCATACCTAAAATATGTACATGTCTTACATAATGTTCCGGGATAAACCGCCTTCCTTATTTCCGCATTTGCTGGGCAAAACAATTCATACTTCTCAGCCAATACGTCTTGTGCTGCTTTAGTCACTCAATTATCCCCCTAACCCTAGCAGCTAATTCACTCGCGGTTTCATTTTCAGACCTATAGGTGACAGCACGTTTAATCGCCTTGAGCCGGGGCGCGTTCATGCATCTATCAGCCCACTGCTTAAATCCACAAATCATCACCCACATAAAGCCAAAGGCCGCCACAGCGATAAAAGCGGATGCAATTATCTCCAATTCCAAGCCAATGAGTTTCTGGCCGATGTCGAGTAGTTTGTCCAGATATTCAATC
>QIGV01000015.1 GCA_003230085.1 Gammaproteobacteria bacterium | reverse complement strand
ATCGAGACTCGCTGGCTACTCAATGCCAGACACTCAATGTGAGTGTGATGCATTTATCCGGATATCAAGCTCAGGAATTACTGGCAACGCCCGAAATCTATTTACTTTCAAATATCCGCTTGAAGCTCGGTGGCTCGCATATTCCAAGCCAGCTTCGACAGCAGTTACGGAAGCACATCACAAATAATCTACAAGCGGGTTATGGCACCACTGAAACAGGCGCAATCGCATTCACAGATCCAGATGATCAGAATGCAGGCGAGAGCGTTGGTCAGCCATTGCCAGGAATAGAGATTCGCGTTGTCTCGCCGAACAGGATAACTCTTGGCGCCGGTGAGAAAGGAGAAATCGCAATTCGCTGTGAAGGTATTTTTCGTCAATACCTCGACAATCCCGACCTGACTGCAGCCAAGCTTGATAACGGCTGGTTCTATACTGGCGATGTTGGCTATCTTGATGAACAGCAGCGCATTTATCTGTGCGGCCGATCCGATGACATGTTTGTATTCAACAGTGTGAATATTTATCCGCAGGATATTGAATCCCGGATTTGCCAATATCCGGGCATAGTAGATGCCGCCGTTCTGCCCAAAGAATCACCTGTACACGGTCACATCCCGGTAGCTCTCGTTGTATTCGCCAATAATGCAAAACCAAAAATACCAGCCTTGAATAAGTTCGTGGTGGATCTGGTCGGTATTCGCAGCCCACGTCAGTTTTTCGTCGTTGATAAAATCCCTAGAAATATTTCCGGGAAAATTTCTAGACAGAAAGCAATGAACCTCTCAACGAAAATCGATCAACACCGAAAAATTATTATTCAGGCGTTAGACGAACACACTAAAGAGCAGATTGATCCTTCGCTTATTGCCGCATTCGAAGAAGGTGATACGGATATCTATCTACGCGATATCAATATGGACTCATTGGCACGTATGGAGTTGTTAATTTCATTGGAAGTCAACTATGACCTCATCATCACCCCAAAAGAATTTGTTCGTCTTGGCTCTCTCGGAAAAATATCTGAGCGTGTTTTATCACGGAAAATGCAAGACAAGCTAGTACAAGACACTTGCGTTCAAAATAATGCCCTGGATAGCACCACTAAAACAACCGACACACAGCACTATGTAATACAGTTTTTTCAGCGAACTTTTCATTACTGCGAAACAGTTGCTCAATTAAATAAAGCACTCACTACATTGGAACACAGACTAACGCCACTTGAAATTGAACGCTTGTATGAAATGAACCGCAATCGCCTATTGATACCTTCGAGCGCTTCGGGAAAATTTCATATGGTGTTTACTCTCTGGATTCAGCGAATAAAGGCCATGATGCTGGACAGCGGAAAATCCATACCCGAACCGTTTGTCGCACAAAGGATTGCGCCTACTGTTACTCACTTTGCTGGACCCGGCCCGCGCTCTAACAAAACACTGATTATCTGCTTTGCAATCAAAGGAGGTCGCACCCTTATGATGCCCAACGCAGTGTTGATGCAGCACACGGATTCATCTTGTTATGATTTGTTGGTGGTTTCTGAACCTTTGAATCAACGATATGAGCTAGGAATCCCTCTACTCGGTAACAATGTCACTGAAGTGATCGATTGGTTAGCCAAACTGGAGATAATTGGAGATTACAGCCGCATTCGCACCTTGGGCAGCAGTGCAGGAGCTTATCCAGCAGTACTAGCGGGCTATTATTTAGGAGCGGAACTTGCAGTGAGTGTCGGTGGACGTTTAAATTCCTGGCGGTTCCCCGGAAGAATTCTTGAAAGGATACTAACTACCCGACGAGCAGTACGCAAAAGGCTCAATACACGCACGCTATTGTGTTACGGCAAAGACAAGACTCGTGACCGCAACTGCGCCAGAATTATGTCCTGGCTCACTGGAGGCACCCAGATTGCCATCGAATTTACCAATGGGAGCGTTGGTCATCTAATTCTTGAACGGCTGGTAGACCGGGGAGAGTTATCTCATTACCTTGCACGTACTATTTTCGCCAAAATATCTGATGAACATATCTCCACCGATGGAGCAAACATGACAATAAACATTCCTGCGGCACATATACGTAACCGTCCATTCTAGGGCGTCATTTCCGGCATAAGACTTTCCCGTTACCGTGTGTGATTCAATCAATTACCGGATAACACTTAATGGACTGTACGCACAGCTGAGTTCCACTCCTGATACCGCGCCGACCTCCTGAATCCGACTGCATGATCTTCCAATGCTTCCCAATTTACCAATAATATATACCGGTCTGGTTCTTCTATATATTTCTGTAACTGATGCGACATATAACCCGGCATTGAGGCAATGATCGCTTGAGCTGCTAAGAATGCTTGCTCGAACTCGTCCCGTTGGCCGGGCTGAATATTTAGAATGGCTACGCCAATGATACGCCAACGATGCATCAGCGCCCTATAACGCCCTGAAAATGGGCCGACCGGTATGCTGACCCCAACCTGCGCAGCAGGCTGCCTTCTTCAGGTTGTGTTTTAGAATCTGAATTTCAGCTCCTGCCGAATTTTCATCCGTTTCAGCATCCTTTTATTGAGGAGCCATATTTACCGTTTATTGGCCTTTTTTTCCTTTTTCTCATTGCGTTTTTCTTTCAAAGTTTTTTCAGGTTTCTTTTTGACTGCCTTTTTCGCATCCTTACCCTTAGCCATACATCTCCCTATATATTTGGTAGCTTGATATTAAACGTCTGTTAAGCAGACTGCATTTGAAATATAACGCTAAGCACAGCGGCTGCCAGCTTACTGGCCGTACGGCACCTGCGAAACAGTGGGTCAAATTCCATACTGATCAAAGAAAATAGGCTGACTTAATCAAGATCCTGTCTTTTTGGTATGATTGCCAGATAATGGTACAGCCAAATTCATTATCTCTATAAAGCTTCTAATTCGTTCATTTCTTAGCCGTATTTCCGAAGTCACGTCAGTCTCTGTTCTTCGCTAACGAGCATACAAGCAGAAAACATGTTAGACATAAAATCAATTTGCGCCGGGCTCCAGTTAGCTGAAGATGGAATCTGGTACGGCAAAAGAATCGAAAATATATCCTTCCCAACCGACGGCTACGACAGCTGTTTATCTATTGAAGAAAATTCTTTTTGGTTCAAGCATCGGAATAATTGCATCACGTCAATCGTGAAATCTTACCCGCCAGAAGAATATAGCACAATCTTCGATATTGGTGGCGGAAATGGATATGTCTCACTCGGGTTGGTCAATGCTGGATTTAGTGTGGCTTTGCTAGAGCCAGGTAAAGCTGGCGCTTCGAACGCAAAAAAAAGAGGCATATCAAGCGTAATATGCGCATCATTGAACGCAGCGCAATTCAAGCAGGGTTCGTTATCTGCCGTCGGACTATTTGATGTAATCGAACACATTCATGATGACCTTGATTTCCTGAGATCGATAATAAATCTAATGAAAAGAGATTCACGTCTTTATGTAACCGTACCTTCCTATTCTTTTCTTTGGTCAGAAGAGGATGTATCCGCTGGTCATTTCAGAAGGTACAATCTGGATACGATAAATAATTCTCTCTGCTTGGCAGGATTCAACATTGAGTTCTCCTCTTACTTTTTTCGCTTCCTTCCTATTCCTATTTTTCTTTTGCGGACCGTACCGTACAAGCTTGGACGGTCAAAAGAGCAGAAGAATACCAATAATATATCGCGTGATCACGCCGTCAAAGGCGGAGTATTGACTGATATCCTCGATTCAATTTTACAGTCAGAAATCAACTTATTAGACGACAAAAAAACCATGTCATTTGGCGGAAGCTGTCTCGTCGTAGCAAAAAAGCCTTAACACAGGTGATGCCCATAAACGTCAGAGAACCTAGCGTCCCTTCCCGGGTTGTGGCCTTGCCAGATACTGCTATCGAAATCAGATGATATTCAAGTTAACACTATTTCATAAGCCTCAAGATTCCAGCTTGATGGCCGCTTCAAGAGTGGCAACAACTTCACACTGCTGCTCCTCTGGAATATCTACCCACAATGGCAACCTTATCAATCTGGCTGCCAGATTATTTGTAACGGCAAGCTCTCCATCGATACGGCCATACTTTTCGCCTGCCGGTGATGAATGCAACGGAACATAATGAAATACCGCGCCAATATTATTCCTCTCAAGCTCAT
>QIGV01000114.1 GCA_003230085.1 Gammaproteobacteria bacterium | reverse complement strand
GCTTTTGGTGGTGGTTTCACCTGGGGTTCTGTACTGCTGAAATTCTGAGGGAGCAGGAATAATACCCGCCACAAGCAGCGAGATAAAAATCACTTTTTATGTGTAAAACAAAATATAACAAGTCGCTGGCATTTGTCTTCCCCGGTCAGGGTTCTCAGGCTATCGGTATGTTGGCGGATCTGGCCAGGACTTTCCCCATTGTCCAAAAAACTTTTGCGGATGCCTCTGATGTGCTGGGCTATGATTTGTGGAACCTGGTGCTAGAAGGACCTGAAACGACACTCAATCAAACTGACAAAACGCAACCTGCGATGCTGGCGGCAGGTGTTGCAGTATGGAATGTATGGGTTGAGAAGGGCGGTGCTACACCAGCATTGATGGCAGGTCACAGTCTGGGTGAATATACTGCCCTGGTTTGTGCGGGCGCCATAAACTATAAGACTGCCGTCAATTTAGTCAGTGAACGTGGCCGATTTATGCAAGAGGCTGTGCCACAGGGAGAGGGTGCCATGGCGGCAATTCTCGGTCTGTCAGACGATGTTATCATCGCTATTTGTGCTGAAACCGCACAGGATGACATTGTATCAGCTGTCAATTTCAACTCTCCCGGGCAGGTCGTGATTGCCGGGTCTGCGGCAGCTGTGGAGCGCGCCATAGCACAGGCCAAAGAGGGGGGTGCCAAACGTGCCATTTTGCTGCCGGTCAGCGTGCCCTCCCACTGTTTACTGATGAAGCCGGCTGCAGAGCGCATGCAGACCCTGCTGGAAAGTACTGACATTAAGGCCCCTCGAATACCGGTGATCAATAATGCCGATGTGGCGATTTGTGATGATCCTGACCAGATTCGTCAGGCTCTGGTCAGGCAGCTGTATAACCCGGTTCGTTGGGTTGAGGTCATTCAAGCCATGAAGGCCCGCAGCATCGTTACATTGCTCGAATGCGGTCCGGGCAAGGTACTGGCAGCATTGACACGTCGCATCGACCGGGAAATCGGGGCTGTACCGGTTTTTGATCCGCCAACCCTGGAGAAGGGTCTAGAGGAAATAGAGAGAAAAGGATGAAGATAAATGGCAGCAACAACACTAAATAATGAAATCGCCCTGGTCAGCGGGGCAACACGAGGCATCGGGCAGGCCATTGCACTCAAGCTGGGCCAGTTGAATGCTGTAGTTGTGGGTACTGCAACCTCACAAAAAGGCGCAGAGTGTATCTCTAATTACCTGAAAGAAAATGATATTAATGGCATAGGTTTGGTCATGGACGTCACCAGCCAAGCGTCAATCGATACCGCCTATGATACCCTTTCAAATTCATTCGGAAAACCAACAATACTGGTTAATAATGCCGGAATTACCCGCGATAATCTATTGATGCGTATGAAAATAGATGAATGGGATGATATTATCAATACCAATCTGACGGCGGTCTACCGCTTGTCCAAAACTTGCCTGCGCGCCATGATGAAGGGGCGCAAAGGCCGCATTATCAATATTTCTTCGGTTGTCGCTACGACCGGCAATCCCGGCCAGGCAAACTATGCGGCGGCCAAGGCCGGTATGATTGGTTTCACAAAATCATTGGCGCGGGAAATTTCAAGCCGTGGCATTACGGTCAATGCCGTTGCGCCAGGCTTCATCGACACCGACATGACTCGTTCCCTGCCAGATGAGCAAAAAGAAAATCTCCTCAAGCAGATACCACTTGGGCGGCTGGGTAGCCCGGAAGAAGTCGCCGAGGTCGTGGCCTTTCTAGCCTCTACAGGGGGTTCATACATCACGGGTGAGACAATACATGTCAATGGCGGTATGTTTATGGCATAATCATCCTGAGAATACATAAAAATTTCAATAGATTAATCGTATTTTATATTTGCGGATTTTTTTGTGGCATATCTCGATTGTTTCAAATAAAATACCGCCTCGCAGCTTAAAACTGCATTTAAATCTTGAGGGAGGATTAAACCGAGATGAGTAATATTGAAGAGCGCGTCCAGAAAATTGTTATTGAGCAACTGGGTGTCAAGGAAGAGGAAGTAACCAAGGAAGCTTCCTTTGTTGATGACTTGGGTGCTGATTCGCTTGACACTGTTGAACTAGTGATGGCACTAGAAGAGGAATTTGAATGTGAAATTCCTGATGAGGAAGCAGAGAAAATCACCACTGTACAACAGGCAATTGATTTCATTAATAACCACCAATCCTGATATCGGAAGAGCGATATAAAAAAGGGTTGCCAACCTATAGCCTGCATCAGGTTATGAATCACCTGAATCTCCACCAATTCTGAGAAATACACCCAAGCAATGTGCTGTCTATACAACACTACCAATTCGTATTGGCATACCCTTGTCATGCGCCGGTGTAAGTTTCAGTTAACACTACGCTACGGATATACAGGTCATGGGTAACAAACGTCGTGTGGTAATAACCGGGCTAGGGATCGTCAGCCCGGTGGGACTCAGCGTCGCAGAATCATGGGGGAATATCCTGGCCGGTAATAGTGGTATTGGTGAAATCAGCCATTTTGATGTTTCCGCATTTTCAACCCGTATTGGCGGCTCGATAAAGAATTTCGATGTCACGGAACACATCCCCGCCAAGGAAGCCAAAAAAATGGATCCATTTATCCATTATGGTATTGCGGCTGCCAACCAGGCGATTGAGGATGCCAACCTTCAGGTCAGTGAAGACAATGCACACCGTATCGGTGTCGCTATTGGTTCTGGCATCGGTGGATTGTTTGGTATTGAGAAGGGGTACGACCGCGCAAGATTTCTCCATTTTTCATTCCCAGCAATATCATCAACATGCTTTCCGGTAATTTGTCCATCATGCATGGTTATCGGGGACCGAATTTCGCGATAGTAACCGCCTGTACATCAGGTACACATAACATTGGTGAAGCCGCTCGCCTGATTGAATATGGTGATGCCGATGTCATGGTCGCTGGCGGGGCGGAAATGGCCACCTCTGCAACGGGTCTGGGAGGTTTCTGTGCAGCACGTGCCCTATCTACCCGCAACGATGATCCTGAGGGCGCCAGCCGTCCATGGGATAAGGAACGTGATGGTTTTGTATTGAGCGACGGGGCGGGTGTTGTCGTGCTTGAAGAACTCGAAACAGCCCGCAAACGCGGCGCTAAAATATACGCCGAAATCATTGGCTTCGGCATGAGTGGTGATGCGCATCACATGACATCACCACCGCCTGATGGCGCCGGCGCAAAACACTGCATGGAAAACGCGATGCGTAATGCTGGGATTACACCCGTAGATGTGGATTACATCAATGCGCATGGCACCTCGACACCTGCCGGGGATATTGCCGAAACCCATGCTATCAGAAATACCTTTGGAGACCATGCCGACAAGATTGCGGTCAGTTCAACTAAATCGATGACCGGGCATATGCTCGGTGCTGCCGGTGGCGTTGAAGCGATATTCAGTGCACTTGCCATCCGGGATCAGGTAGCGCCGCCGACGACCAACCTGACGACACCTGATCCAGAGTGTGACCTCGATTATGTGCCGAATGAAGCTCGGAAAATGACGATCAATACGGTAATATCCAATTCGTTCGGATTCGGTGGAACAAACGGTACTCTTGTCTTTCGCAAATTAGATTAACACCATTGGTGGTGTCCCCGCTAAATACGCATAACCATCCTGATTCGCCCCTCTGTACCCGCGTCATTGATCAAGCGTCTGATCTGTTACGCATACATGCCGCCAATCCTCAACGCTATCCTTTTTTACTGGAGAGTGTGTCACATGGGACAGCAAATGCTATGTACGATATCCTGTTCGCATTTCCCGGTGAGACACTGACTCTTGATGCATGCGGGAATCTATACGGGCAGAGCCGAGCAGTAGAGAGCAATGATTTTCTCGATAATTTCGATCGCTGGTGGCAAGACGAGTCATGCACTGGTGAAACGAAGCCATCAATTCCTTTTATCGGTGGCTGGTTCGTCTACCTGGGATATGAATTGGCGAGGCAGATTGAACCGGGTTTGCATCTGCCCTCGGCATCCCCTGACGATAAACTACCCACTGCCTGCGCAGTGCGCATACCTGCCGCGATCATCGTGGATCATCACCGTAAAACCACAGTACTGGTCGCCGAACCTGCCCAACATGCTCTGTTGGATGAGATGGCCAAGGACCTGTCTGAGACACCAGAGCTTGAACATGATCTCGGGCCTTGTTTATCTGGCGCCCTTGAGGAAGACCATTCCGATAGTTATCTGCAGGGTATCGCAAGGATTAAGCAATATATACGTGATGGTGATGTTTTTCAGGTCAATCTTTCTCGTGCCTGGCGAGGGGAGTTGTGTGAACATGTTGATTATTTGCAGATCTACCAACGTCTGAAGCGATGTAATCCGGCACCATTTTCCGGGCTGTGTATGCTGGGCGATTGTGTGATCATCAGTTCATCGCCGGAACGGCTGGTCACGGTGCGCAATGATATCATTGAAACACGTCCCATTGCCGGCACTACACCACGGCAGGATCCTCAGGAAAATCTGGAGCACCTGAATGATAAGCTGCTGGCCCATCCTAAGGAACGCGCGGAGCATATTATGCTGATTGACCTTGAGCGCAATGACCTTGGCCGTATTTGTCGGCCAGGCACGATCGAAGTGAATGAATTACTGGTGCTGGAATCCTATGCCCATGTACACCACCTGGTTTCCAATGTACGCGGGCGTAAACAGCAGGGAGTGCGTCCAGGGAAAATTATACGCGCAGTGTTCCCCGGTGGCACGATTACCGGCTGTCCCAAGGTTCGTTGCATGGAGATTATAGCTGAACTGGAACAAAAGCCCCGCAAGGCATATACCGGATCCATGGGTTATATTAACCGTGATGGCAGCATGGATCTAAATATATTGATCAGGACGATTGTTAAAGAGGGCGCCAATATCAACCTGCGCGCTGGTGCGGGTATCGTCGCTGATTCCATACCAGAAAGAGAACTGGAAGAAACTCGGGCCAAGGCACGTGGCATGCTGAAGGCCTTGTTGTAAAATATCTCATATGGATAGAGCACTAGTAAACGGTATACCAAGCGAGCACATTGATATCCATAACCGCGGACTACATTATGGCGATGGTTTGTTTGAAACCATTGCTGTAATAGATGGCACACCTCGATTGTGGGAACGCCACATGCAACGTTTGCTGGGTGGTGCTCAACGTCTCAATTACCCACCGGTTGACACAAGACTGTTGCAGTCTGAAGCAAACCGTCTTTGCGCTAGCCGGGATAGGGCAGTATTGAAAATTATTATTACCAGGGAGGCCGAGGCTCGCGGTTACCGAGTGGGGAGCGAAGCAAATATTATAAGGATAGTCGCGTGTTATGACTGGCCTGATTATCCGGAGGAATTTGCAGAGCAGGGGATAGCGGTTCGAATATGCACGACGCGGCTGGGAAGCAACCCCGGCCTCGCCGGCATCAAGCATCTTAGCCGTCTTGAGCAGGTTTTAGCCCGCAGTGAGTGGCAGGAATCTCACATACCAGAGGGGCTGATGCTAGATTATGAAGGCCATGTCATTGAAGGTACGCAGAGCAATCTTTTTATAGTCAATAATAATCAGCTGCTAAGTCCGGATTTATCCCAATGTGGAATCGCCGGCATTATGCGTGAGTTAGTCATTGAACAGGCGGCGGTGCTGGATATTGAACTTGATGAGGCACCATTGACGTTACAGGACGTTATGGGTGCAGATGAAGTTTTTATATGCAATAGCCTGACAGGGATCTGGCCGGTCAACAAAATTGAAGAAACTAAATTTAGTATCGGGAACATGACACGGCGGCTTATGAAAAAGCTGCGACCTATCTTGTACGAACCGGTAGCGACCGATGCATAGGATCCTTGGCATAGGCCTTATTATCGTCAGTTTTACCCTGGGCTGGATACTGATAGATCTCCAGCAGTACATGCAGTCATCGATCAGAACAATTGAACAACCGTTACCTTATACAGTGCCGCCAGGGGCTAGCCTGATTAGTGTTACTAATGACCTGGAACAACGTGGCATCATTGTACATCCATCGTATCTGGTATGGTATGCACGTTGGCAGGGCAAGGCGGACCATATCGAGGCGGGCGACTATGTTCTATTACCGGAAATGAGTCCGGCCAACTTGCTGGATCAATTGGTTAGCGGCGACGTTATCCAATATTCGGTGACTATTCCGGAAGGCTGGACTTTCAGACAGTTGGTCAATGCACTGAATGAAAATGGTAAGCTGGAGCACGAACTGAAAGGCCTCGATACCAATGCGATAATGACAAAGCTGGGCCTGCCCGAGCAACATCCGGAAGGACTTTTTTTCCCTGATACCTACCTGTTTTCTGAGGGAACCTCGGACATTACCTTGCTCAGGCAGGCCTATCTGGCGATGGCTCAACGACTGGAAAGTGAATGGCAGCAGCGTGACCCTGATTTGCCTTATCAGATACCCTATGAGGCATTAATCATGGCATCTATTATAGAAAAGGAAACCGCAGTCCCTGATGAGCGACAAAAAATCGCGGGTGTTTTTGTCAGGCGGCTACAGAAAAATATGCGTTTACAAACAGACCCTACGGTTATCTATGGCCTGGGAGATCGTTTTGATGGCAATATCCGGCGTCGAGATCTCAAAGCGCCGTCTCCCTACAACACCTATCTCAACAAGGGGTTACCACCCACCCCGATTGCTTTACCTGGAGGCGAAGCCATCTACGCCGCACTCCACCCCGAACAAGGAGATGAACTATACTTTGTTGCACGTGGTGATGGCAGCCACCAGTTTTCCGCCACTATTGAGGAACACAATGCAGCAGTTAGACAGTATCAATTAAAGCGCTAGTATCATGAAATGCGATCGATTTATAACAGTTGAGGGTATTGAGGGTGTAGGCAAGTCAACTAATCTTGCCTATATCAAAACCTATTTTGAAGCGCTGAAC
>QIGV01000173.1 GCA_003230085.1 Gammaproteobacteria bacterium | reverse complement strand
TGCCCAGGTGGTGAAATTGGTAGACACAAGGGACTTAAAATCCCTCGGCTTCACGGCCGTGCCGGTTCGATTCCGGCCCTGGGCACCATTACTTCCATTACCGATTCTGAATTTATATTATTACTCAGTGACTTAGTTTTGATTTATTCGAGGTGTGGATTAGTATCGTTAGCCATATTTCAGCATATTTTGTGTGCTCTTAATGAATGCAGCTCTGGGTGGTTTGGTATCTTCGACTGATCGACGAGACCGAGACCGGTCCTCATTGTGTTGACAAAAAGGGACATATTTGTGACTATTTGTCACTCATTCATTCCTTTATTTGATCGCTCTTCCGGAAGTAATTTTGATGCAAAACCTTAACGATTTTGAGCTTTTGACCGAACTGTCATCCATCTACTCCCAACAGGCTATTGCAGATAAGATAAGCCATCCAAGGGAGGTAATTAACCGCTGGCTCAAGGAACGTTCTAGGCAACAAGATGAGAGTTGGTTAACCTATAGTGAACGTATTACTCTTGAGAAAATGTTACCTGCGCCCTCAGACAGGAAGCATGAGTTTACCTTTATTGATCTGTTCGCGGGTATTGGCGGGATCAGGCATGGCTTTGAGTCGGTGGGGGGTAAATGTCTCTTTACCAGTGAATATGATAAATATGCCGTCAAGACCTATCAGGCGAACTATTACAGTGATCACAAAATACACGGCGATATAAAAGAGATTACGCAGCCTGATGGCATGACGACAAAGAAAGCCTATCATTTTATTCAACAATCTATTCCTGACCATGATGTATTACTGGCCGGTTTTCCCTGCCAGCCATTTTCCATAGCCGGAGTATCGAAGAAAAATTCACTTGGAAAAGCGCATGGTTTTGAGTGCGATACACAAGGAACCTTATTTTTTGATGTTGCCAGAATCATTGATGCCAAACGGCCACTTGCTATTATGCTTGAGAATGTAAAAAATCTCAAAAGCCATGACAAGGGCAAAACATTTAAAGTTATTATGAAGGCCCTTGATGAACTGAACTATGATGTGATTGACGGTGATTATGATGTGAAAGGAGCAGACCCGAAAATCATTAACGGCAAGGAGTTTGTTCCACAGAACAGAGAGCGGATAGTGATAGTGGCATTTAGGCGAGACCTGCAAGTGACGGAAGGGTTTTCTCTTAAAAATATCAAGAAATACTTCCCCAAAACCGAACCGGTAGTGGCTGATATTCTACAGCCTGATAATGAAGTGGATGATAAATATATACTAACCTCCAATTTATGGAAATATCTCAAAGCCTATGCCGATAAGCACAAAAAGGCAGGCAATGGTTTCGGGTTTGGAAAAGTAACAAAGTCAGACAGATCTACCCGGACGCTGTCTGCTAGATATTACAAGGATGGCTCAGAGGTACTTATTGATCGCGGAAGCAGGAAACGACCACGAAGACTGACTCCACGGGAATGCGCTAGGTTAATGGGTTTTGACAAGTCTGGAGAGAGTAAGTTTATCATTCCTGTCTCGGATACCCAAGCCTATAAGCAATTCGGAAACAGTGTTGTTGTTCCTGTATTCGAAGCCGTAGCAAAATTGATGAAACCGTATATTCTTGAAGCAAAAAAAATGACCAGACCGGTTAAAATATCTGTAAAGAAGAGTGTGAAAGCGATTAAAAAAGTTACTAAATCCCTCAAAACTGCCTGATGATAGATGTCGTTCCTCCTGACACCCGAAGTCGTATGATGTCGGGTATCAGAGGAAAGAACACCAAACCCGAGATGATAGTCAGAAAAGGACTTTACAATAGAGGGTTCAGGTATCGTCTTCATGCCAAGCATTTTCCTCGCAAGCCTAGTATTGTTCTTTCCAAATACAGAACCATTATTTTGTTCATGGTTGTTTTTGGCATCGCCATGATTGCAGACTCTTTAAATGGCCTAAAAGCAATGCTGAATTCTGGCGTGAGAAAAGTACTGCAAACAGGCAGCGGGATAAACGCTACACTGCTATCCTCAAAGAAGATCGGTGGAGGGTTCCCGTAGTGTGGGAGTGTGCTTTTAAAGGAAAATCCGGACAGGAAATCAATAAAGTGCTTGACCAAATATCCGATTGGTTGTTGACTGATAATAATAGTGAGAATTCAGAAGGTAGTGTTAATGGCACCAAAACAGGGAACGTATGATACAAATTCAGCAAAAGAACTCAGTGTAGAAGCTGTTACCGCTCTTTTACAGAATCTGGATTGCAGCCAGATCTATGTAAAGAAACTTGCTCCCAATGATAATAGTAAAAACCAACCCTATTTCGGAGGGCATTTAACTGATTTGCCTTTTATTCCGACAGGTGAACTGGTTGCCTCTGCATCAGTTTCCAACAAGACAGCAGGTGCGGCCAAAAGAAAAATCAAATATCAGACACAACTGGATTTGTCCTGGGTTGATGCTGATGGTGCGGTATATCCTGCTCCACACTCCAAACTTATTTATTATCCCCAGTACCCTGAAGTAAGATTTTCCGGTTTCTTGCGCGGATCCAAAGTCAATGCCAGTGAATGGATGTCACCTGATAAGCAGGGCAGAAGCGAAGGCAGATGGCTAATCTTGGGTGTGACTCAGGATGAATCGATCTTTGCCTATCTTGCAACTCCGGAAAGTCGTTTATCTCATGAACTTGCTGATACGAACTTTATAGAAGTCAGCAACATCTTTTGGCAAATTGATATCGACCATAGTGCGCCCAAAGTATCTACGCGGGATGCACTTGTCCGCAAACTACTTGAGATTCATCACATGGGATGGATACCAAGTCAGAGGCTTGATTCAGGTATGAATGTTATTCCTTACAAAGCCCCTAATGGTGGTGGTTATACGCTGGAATCCATGCTGGGAATTTCACCTAACGGAATTGCTGAACCGGATTATCTGGGGTGGGAGGTAAAACAGTTTGGTGTTACCAGATTCCCGGGCACAGGTTCAAAACCCACCACATTGATGACTCCTGAACCCAATGGTGGTTTTTACCGGGAAAGCGGTGCGATAGAATTTGTCAGAAATTATGGTTATCCTGATAAAAGTGGCAAGTTAGACAGGCTCAATTTTGGTGGGAAGCACAATGTCGGGGAATGCCAGAAATTGACGGGGTTAACCATGCAGCTTATCGGATTTGATACAGCAACATCTTCGATAACGGATGCCGAGGGGGTTATTGCCTTGATAGATAAATCAGATAACATTACAGCGAGTTGGAGTTTTGCCAAACTCATGGATCACTGGAAGCGTAAACATTCTCAGGTCGTATATATTCCCTGTCTAAAGCACAAACAGGAAACGGGTATTATTGAATACCATTATGGCAAGGATATTGAAATGGGAACGGGTACAGATTTTGAAATGATCCTTTCGGCCATGCATCTGGGAACAGTATATTATGATCCGGGAATAAAACTGGAACATACCTCTACTGGTAAACCCAAAATAAAACGGCGCAGTCAGTTCAGGGTCAATCACAAACATCTTGATACGTTGTACAAGAAGTTCGAATTCGTAGATGTGGAATCTGCCGCTAGCCTTTCGATAGTCCAGTAAGGTAGTCCTTGATGCCCCTATGTGTCAACCTAGTCCCATACAGTCACCAAATGAGATGACATATATTTCAGAGCCTAGAAACAGGAACACACGAGATGCCAAACCCGGTATCTGAACGACCTAACATAGAAATTAAGCCAAATCCTTCTAGTAGGAATGTGACACCAACGCTGATTGGCTATGGATGTCGTGGAAAGGAATAAATATTTCAGTGTTTCAAGAAAAGGGAACACTATGTACTATCTGTGATGAGGTGCTTAGGTTGAATAAGGCTATGTTATTAGTAGGACAGAACACTTTACATCGGTTTTGTCTGAAAAATTAAAATGAATGAAAAAGAGCGCATCTGTATTAATCAGTCGCACGAGGCCCATCTAGCATCGGCAAGGCGGAGGCTGATGGATTTACGCTTGGGCACCCCCTTTCAGGGGCTGCTGGTGGGATTTACTGGCGGTATTGCGTGGAAAGAAAATCATCGTGACCGAATCAAACAGATTGCACTGCTGCCAGTAGCACTCTTAGTAGCCTTATTCCTAGCGGCAATGACACCCATGATGTACCTTGTTCATCGCTGTAATTTGTTTCAATGTCAACGAGCAATCGAACGCTGATCGCCATGGAGAGCGAAGCGAGGGCGATTAGTCGCCGATAG
>QIGV01000065.1 GCA_003230085.1 Gammaproteobacteria bacterium | reverse complement strand
AAATGAACGCATAAAAAGGGGTGTTCAAGCTGTGGCACAGGATAGATGTTTGTTCTGATTGCGCCTTCAGGCTCATCTGAACACAGGTAAAGCCCTTTAAAAGGGAGAATTCTGTATTCATCGGAGAAGCCATAATCAAGGGCCACTTTATCAGCATATAGGCCTGCTGCATTTATGATGTAGCCAGCTTCATATTTTTCCTGGTTCGTTGTGATTATATTCCCCGTTGAATTTATATAATGCGTGTTGTAATTAATGGCAATATTTTCTTCGAGAGCTTTGTTTCTTATGTCCTCAACGACATCCACTGGATTAACCGAGGATGTAGTGGGCGAGAAAATGGCGTGCTCTACTGTTTTAACGCGAGGTTCTATTTCTCTAGCTTCTTTTTCTGTGATTTTATCCAGTTTAACGCCATTATTTTTCCCTCTTTCCAGGAGTTCATCTAGTGTCGCCAGCTCATGGTGATTCCTTGCAACGACTAACTTTCCGCATTTATTGATCCGAATATTATTTTCTTCGCAATAGCGTGTTAGCTGCACATTACCTTCTGCGGTAAACTTCGCTTTTAAACTATCGGCAGTGTAGTAAAATCCTGCATGTAGAACACCGCTATTTCTTCCGCTGGCGTGTAGTGTGCTGGCGCATTCCTTTTCCAATACTACAATAGAGGCCTTTTTGTATCTGTTTCTTAATTCCCTGGCGACACATAGACCGACAATACCTCCCCCTATGATAATAAAATCGTAAAGGCGCATGCCGTCACCATTACCATACTTTCCAGGGTGCATTGCCGTTTTCCCACAAATCTTCCAGAATGTGCTTATCTCTCAAGGTGTCCATGGGTTGCCAAAACCCATCGTGTTTATATGCGGATAATTTTTCTTCTCGCGCTAACTTCTGTAGTGGTTCGCGTTCCCAGACGGTGGTGTCATTTTCAATATAATCAATTGCTGTAGGCTCTAAAACGAAAAAACCACTATTTACCCAGGCGCCGTCTCCTTCTGGTTTCTCCTGGAAGCTGAGAATTTTTGTGCTGCATTGTGACAAATTAAAGGCACCAAACCTGCCGGGGGGTTGTGCTGCCGTCAATGTCGCAAGAGAACCTTGTTCCTTATGAAATTTGATTAGTTTTTTAATATTGACATTGCTGACCCCATCGCCATATGTCAGGCAAAATGTTTCATCGCCGATATGATCCCTGACCCTCCTCAATCGGCCGCCTGTCATTGTTCCTTCACCGGTATCCACTAATGTGATTGTCCAGGGCTCAGCACCATTGCTGCAGATAGACATCTTGTTATTTTTCAGATCAATGGTTAAATCAGATGTATATAAATAATAATTTGCAAAATATTCCTTGATTGCATGGCCTTTATAACCACAGCACACTATGAAATCATTAATTCCATAGGCCGAATATATTTTCATGATGTGCCAAATAATAGGTTTCTCACCTATTTCTACCATCGGTTTAGGTTTTATGCTGCTTTCTTCGCTGATCCGTGTGCCGTAACCGCCAGCTAATATCACTGCTTTCACCAATATGCTCCTGCTTGTTGAGTGGTGCTATTTCAAGTATGGGTTTCTCAAGTTTTCTTCAGTTAGTCTGTGTAGGTTACCCCGATACTTGCGGGGATGCCTGAGGTTGTTACCTCGCGCCAGGGCATTATCATGACTGCAATATGAAGTCCTGCAAGAATTACATATCGGCAGGCTTCTGGATAGTGTTACAAACTAACCGGTTTTCAGCTTAATTCCAGTCTGTTAACCCACATTTTCCATTGGGTTGTGTGTCTGGATCCCGTGGATACAAAGCGCCCATGAATGGCATTGGCCGTACTCCGAGCATGTACCTCAGGTGCAGCACAGTATACGCGGGATTGCAGGGACGCAATAGATAACGGATGAAAAATGTGATTTATCTACACCGCAGCAGGCGGATGGAGAAATAACATCAAAGATTAAGTGAGATGAAAATGATGTGCTACTTGGTGATTCAGTCAATCTTAATCAGAGCTTCCTTAATATGTAGACCAGGCTCCGCTCGGTAAGCTTCGCCAGTCGCTACCGTTGCCATGTGGATTTGAGTTATTTTCGGCAACAATCACAGCTTATTTATTTACAAATTCTATAAAGGTATACTTTAAATACATTTAATAGAATGGTAGAATGTGTACGCAATATTTGCCAAAGAAATCACCAGCTACGAGTCAAAAATAGTAATCAGGAGAAGGAGTTATAGTCCATGATTGCCAAAAACATGAACCATGGCATTGAAACAATGACGTTGCGGAAGGAATCACCAATAGATTCACTAAATAGTTGGCGGGAGGCTCGTGAGCCGGGCGGGGTTAACGATCTACCTTCCCTGGTGCAGACCGCTTATCTGCCGGAAAAAGCCCAATCTCTGCAAGCAGGGAAAGCCGCGAACCTCTGCCATTTCGACGCTATTCTCACTACCAGATTTATTCAGACAAGCTGGTTTTCCCTGCTAGCCGTGATTTGTTTGAGCTTGTTTTTTCAAGCGGCCTGGGCGGTTTCAAGCGTGCCTGCGGACTTTAACGGCGATGGTTACGAAGACCTGGCCGTGGGTGTGCCCGGTGAAGATGTTGGCAATATCACCGATGCCGGCGCAGTGCAAGTGCTCTATGGTGGGGTTGGCGGAGCCATGTCAGGCAATCAACTCTGGCACCTCAATAGCCCTAATGTACAACTTGTAGCTACTGCGGGTGATCGTATGGGGTCGGCGGTAGCCGCTGGCGATTTTAACAATGATGGCTATGCTGATTTGGCTGTTGGTATTCCTTTCAAAGACAACAGCAAAGGGCAGGTGCTTGTGTTGTTTGGGAGTGGGTCTGGGCTGACGGCGGCTGGTAATCAGGTTTGGAATCAGGGCAACCTTGCAGATATGCGCGAGTCAGGTGATCAGTTTGGCTCAGCCTTGACGACGGGTGACTTCAATGCAGATGGTTATTCTGATCTGGCTATTGGCGTGCCAAAAGAGGACTTTCCCGATTTGGGGCCGCCTGCGACCAATATTCCAAAGTGTGGCATTTGCCAGGATGCAGGCGTTGTTAATTTAATCTATGGCAGTCCTGGTGGACTAAAGGCTGCGGGCAATGAATTATGGCACCAAGATCGTGGCAATAGTTTTGATGGTTGGGTGGAAAATCAGGATTGCTTTGGATCAAGCCTTGCTGCTGGAGATTTTAATGGCAGTGGTGCTGACGATCTTGCTGTTGGTGTCGTGTGTGAACAAACTGGTGGCGCTGGTGAAGGCTCATTTAACAACGGTGCCGTTAGTGTTTACTACGGTGTCCCGGGGGTTGGGCTGACAGGTGCAGGAGCGGTGTATTTACGGCAGTGGATTACCCAGGTAGTGGGTTGGCCGCAACATAATGACGCGTTTGGCTATGCCTTGGCGGCGGATGATTTTAATGGTGATGGATACGCTGATTTGGCAATCGGAGTGCCGGGCGAAGAAGGTGATTGTGGAAGTGCAGTGGATGCGGGAGCCTTGGCGGTCTTTTATGGTAAATCCGGTGCTGGTGTAACCCCGAAGGATGCAGGTCGGAATACGCTGTGGTGTCGTAATAGCCCGGGTGTACAGGGGAATGGCACGGGTCGCTGGGGTACAGCGGTGGTGGCGGGTGATTTCGATGCCGATGGTTATGCCGATGTGGCAATTGGTGCGCCATTGGATGACCTGTCAGGAGTCACGGCGGCTGGTTCAGTGAGTATTCTTTACGGGAGTGCATCGCGGTTGACTAGCAATGGCAATCAGCTCTTCCATCAAGACAGTCCAGGTATTGGAGATACCGCCGAACCTTATGATTGGTTCGGTAATGGACTGACGGCCACGGATTTTAATGGGGACGGCATACCGGATCTGGCTGTTGGCGTCCCATTTGAAAATATTGCAGGTGTGATCAATGCCGGCGCCATAAATCTTCTTTTCGGTGCGTCAGGCATCGGCTTGTCTGGCAATAATAGTCAATTTTTCCATCAGAATTATCCTGGAATCGTTGATACGAACGAGCAAAACGATGAGTTTGGTGGCCGACTGGTCCCGCAGCTCTTTGGCAATCCGTGGCCCAACCGGCCGCCGGAGGGTAGCGGGAGTGGCAATCAACCGCCAGTTCTGAATGCGATAGGCCCGCAGAGCGTAGCAGAGGGTCAATTGCTCACCATCCCGGTTTCGGCCAATGATGTCGATGGTCCGCCGCCATTGG
>QIGV01000096.1 GCA_003230085.1 Gammaproteobacteria bacterium | reverse complement strand
ATGAAACAGTCGTCAAAATAGGCATTAAAAACATCGATCTTCGTCGAAAACTCGGTTATGTGACGCATAACGACATGACTTTGTCTAATGCTACCAGGGCTATGATTGGCCTTTTGGATAGTATTTAAGTTTATTTTCTTGTGCTGGCGCACGGCTGGATGTATGGCCCTACCTGGCGTTATTGTTTCTTTTTTATTCGTTTGCTCGAATTTTGTTGAGTTTTTCGCCCTCTAGGGCGAGTTCATTTCTTTTGTACGGACAAAAGAAACAGAACCAAAGAAAAACCGCCCCATGTGTCGGCCTGCGGCTACTCTGCGCGCTTCAGTCTGAACCGGGCACGGTGAACTCGCTACGCTCAAACATGCACCGCGCTTATCCGGCTCAGACTTCCAGTGCTCGACGACCCAAATGGGGAGGGTAAGTCAAAGTCCTAAGTCAAAACCGGCGGCCAGAATGACTACTGACGGCCCCATGTGGCTATTCATGCAATTGTAATAGGAGGTCTCCTACTAAAGGACTACTGCCAACCCTGAGAAGGCAGTATGATTCGCACCATATAACATGTTGTGTAGCAGCTCAGATTTGATCTGACAGTTACCCGTTTTATTCGGGTATCTGTTAGATGTGTATTCAAGGTGCCTATCGCTTTGCATCATCAACAGCAGAATGCGATCAAAAAGCTTCATCGAGTATCTCGTCATTTCCTGCGCTTAGAAATACTGTATTTGTTGAAAGATCAAATTCCACAAGTAATATATCGTTTTCGTCCAGACCAGACCTGCGAATAAATATGCTGTACCCATAGGATGTGCCCTTTTTGTTAATCACAACTGTACCGTAACGATGATTTCCCTCTTTACTCCTACATTCAAACTCCTGTCCAATCAAATAACGTTGAATAGCACCCGGACAACCGATAACCATTGTATTTTTACCAAGGCGTGGAATCCTTGCTGCAATCCATAACTTACCGTCATCAGACCAACCGTGCTCGAGTACACGCTTCTCCCTCGGTTTAATGTGGTTTGCGATACGTACGGCCTCAATTGCGGCTGGATCAACCGTAACACCGCGGAGTTTCCATATATCAATACCAACATGGTCAAGTATGCAACTATATGCCGTGTAGACATTGAAAGTATTTTCGTTCATTCCACGTGCCATACACCCTTCAGCGAAGCCCTTACGGTCTAGCACGCCAGCGGGAGATGACCTAAGGACTTCAACCATTATTCGGTCTGTTTCTCCAAGTTCCTTCGAATAATCCAGTGGTGCAATCGCATAAGCTAATTTGCCATCTACCTTGAACTCAGGGTGGTTTTCAAAAAAAAATCTCATTACCTCTAGCGGGGGAACTTGTAGGTTACTATAGCGTGAGTTTGTTGATGATCGCCAACGGAAAACTTTGCGGACACCATCCCTAATACTTAGAGTAGTCTGTGGTGACGCTACGGATAATATTTTTCGGGCTATATTACGAAGGCGGTTGCGAGCTATAGGAATGTCAGTAACCCAAAACCAATCCTCGTTGAGAAACTTAAAATCTGAATTTGCGTTCAGCATTCGACGCAAGTCTTCCTCATCAATCTCATGCCCGTTATCCTCAATTGCGTCCAGCACACTAAACACACTTGTTACACCCGATTGGCCGGCTAGTTTGCGTCCGAGCACCGGGGCTAGCTGCACTGATTTTGCACTACTATCATTGACCAGCATCATTCCTGTCCGCGTGTCACAGAATCCAAGTGTAGTTTTCTTTCCGAGCAAATGGGCAGTCTCAAGCAGCGGCTGGGGATGAAATTTTGTTCGTGTTATGCCTGCATCCTGCAGAATTTTAGACGCCTGTTCTAATGTTAAAGGTGCACGATCCTCAAGCATCACCAATGCATGATCAAGTTGAGGCATAGAAACTTCATGATCCGGTATCCGCTTCACGACTTGTTTCTGAATTTGGCGTATGCGCTCCCTTGTTATCCCTAGTTTCTGGCCACACTCCTCAAGTGTTGCTGCTTTATGGCCTTTCCAGCCAAAGCGTTCCATAAGTGCATCCAGCCTATCACCTTCAGTTTTTGATATTAATTTAAGAAAGTCAAACAGACAGTCCTCAAGTGCCTGCTCCTGTAAACTTTCAACTGCTTTCTCAATTTTAAGGATCGATGTGACCAGCAATGGGACATCAGCAACGCTGTCAATTCCCTCTGGTTCAGACAGCAATCCTTCTATGCGGTCCTGTAAAGTTCCTACACCAGGGGGTAGCAATGATGCAAATCGTGGATCCTGTTTACTAACCTGTGCTGGCCACTTTTTACCAGATACTTCTTCGAGAACAGGAAGGAAATCTGTGGGCTCACCCTCAATAAGGCTTTTAGCATAATCCAAGGTTAGTTGTTCATAGTAGTCCATAGCTCCCTCCAAGGTTGAACAATAGTCCAACACAGACAACACACCCATCCTCTCAATCTTAAGAAGATCCTCAAAGGTAAGGTTTGCCAATTGCTGCACGTCATCTAGTAAACCTGTCCTCTCCAAGCAGTTCCTTGTCCGTACTGTCCAACCAATATCACTGACTTTCAGGCCCAAGGGCCAGGCCCGATTGACACATCTTAGCTTTTCCACAGTTTTTACACGGGTGCGGATAAGAAAGAGCATGAAATGCTGCAACCTTGAACTCATTGTGTCCATGTTCTGCCATACATCGGATCCGAGGTCCGCGATGGTCGCACCCGGTGCTAGTTCAGTCTCGAGACGAACCCACTCTGGTAATGGATCAGATGCCCATGCAGATCTGAGTGATCGTGGCATGAGAGGTGCTGGGGGTGTTCCCCATCTCACTGATTGGATGTCAATGTTTTTTTGCTTGTTAATTTTCCCCATGTTGGTTAAGATCATACATGCAATGAAAAAAGATAGCAAAAATACCTTGACAAAAAGAGCTACACAGCTCGATTTCGTTATCCTAGCTGTTTATGCACTTGGTGGAGACCAGAGATCTATTGACACTGAGGACATTGCGGTTAGGTGCCATAAACTTGCTCCGGGCATGTTTTCTTGGAGAAAATATCCGGAATTACCTAACCTTGAGATTGTCCGAGTTGTCCTGTCTAACGCGAAAAAAGACCAATATGGAACTCTGTTGTCAGGTTCAGGTAGAGAGGGCTGGAGGCTTAGCGCAAATGGACTTAGCTGGATGGCTTCTCGTGGAAAAGAACTAAAGAAGACAGGTGTTCACTGGAACAACGAAAAACGCATAGCAGGTTCTGTAGATTCTCAGCGTAAACAACGTGAAAAGAAACGGCTGTTATCGACCCCCGCTTGGGAAAGCTGGGATAAAGGCGAGCCAGTAACTGTGCGCGATGCTCGCAACCTATTTCGAATAGATGAGTATTCAACAGGGAAAATGTTGGAAATTAAGGTGGTGCGACTGCAATCTCTATTTACAAATGATGCAGATATCAGTCGCTTCTTAATCAATGCAGGAAGTTTGGTGTTGGAAACAGGAGAAGACTGATGAGTACGGCTGAATCACTTAGAGTAACTTCACATGTTGGTCGCGACCTTCTGGCGTCGGCCACGAGCTTTAAAACAGGAGCGGCAGCTATCTGGGAATATGTTGTAAATAGCCTCCAATATGTCGAAGAAGGTGTACTTCCCAAGGTACAGGTTATCGTCAAGCCAAGAAAAAAAGTCATTGAAATACTTGATAATGGCCGCGGCATGACTGCAGACGATCTCTCGCAGTTTTTTATGATGCACGGTGAAAACATCGATCGCTCACGTGGTCGTCCTGGCCGTGGTAAGTTCGGTACAGGAAAGTCAGCTGCATTCGGTATCGGCAAGGAATTGCGTGTCGACACAAGGCGTAACGGTCAAAGGAATGTAGTTCAACTACATAGAGACACAATAGAAGCGTCAAGCGGTGATGATATCGATCTGGAGTGGATCGTTCGAAATGAATCAACGGATTTACCTAATGGGACAGTCGTAACCATTAATGATATCTTTCTGTCTAAACTTACAACTTATCCGGTGATTGAATACATCGAACGACATCTCCAGATTTTCCGCGCTCGCATGCCCGAAGTGGCAGTCAACGAACATGTATGCCAGTACCGCGAACCGAGCATAGCTGAGGTCCATAGATTCCAGCCAAGACCTGAACAGGCTCAGATTCTTGGCAATATTGAGCTTAGAATTAAGGTATCCGCTTCTCCACTTCCTTCAGTGGAACAGGGTATCGCAATTACAGCGGGACTTGGCAACCTTGTAGCAATCGAGACCGCAGGCATAGAAGTAAAAGAGCTTGGGAA
>QIGV01000207.1 GCA_003230085.1 Gammaproteobacteria bacterium | reverse complement strand
TGCCAGCCTGCTGCTTTTAGTAACCGGTCCTTGACAAGGGGCTTATCGCCTGTCTGTATTCCAAACGTCAGCGGCGCTCCGTGCTCATCCGCAAACTGTTCTACAGCATGCATGAGGCCCCTCGATACTCCGCCCTGTCTGAATTGGGGAAGAATGTAGAGGAACTCCATGTCCACGAGCCACCTAAGGCTCCATGGCGGCTGGTACGGTGAGGCACATGCTGCCCCTACGATCCGTCCGTTCAGGTCAGCAACAGCGACCATCCCATGTTCAAGGATACCCAGTATCCAAAGATAACCACGCAGATCATCGATAGGCGCGTACTCGACCGTCTGATCATTCCATCCCTGCGTTAGCAGTTTGGCTATGTTCACACAGTCCTTAGGATGCGCTCGGCGCACCTGTATTTTCTTCTCGGCCATTATTATTTACCCGGCGACTTGCGCGTGGCTTTGGCAACCGATATGCCAGCAACCCTTGCTAGATCACGCTTAAGATCAATTGACTTCTCGATATCTTTGACCTTGATGACAGAATTATCGACAAGGCCTATGAGAATCTTGAAATAATCCATGCGCAGAGGATCGACTTTTTGTTCTTTAACAGTCACTTACAGGCACTCCCATGTTGCATATCACTGAATGACTTGAAGTATACAGAATCATCTGCCTAATGGCCCTGATCTATAGCCCTGTCTTTCCGCAAAAAAAAGTCATTACAAAGACGCCATTACCCGGCCACCACAAAGTCAGTTCCTGAAGCGTTGGTGTACATAAGCATCCCGTCGTCTCTAACCCATGTCTGACCGTATCCACCAACATCATTAGGGGCCAAAACCAACTCTCTAAAAAATAGAGAGTTTTGAATTCGGTTGCGGAACTGAGAGCTGCCAATGGTCAGGCCGTTAAAACCAATATCTGTTGGGAACTGTTCGGAAATTGTTGTGTAATTACTAGCATATCTTCCTGTGCCCTTAGTAATCCTAAGGTCTTCCAGCCAACCATTAAATGGCGATGTTGGCCCTGCTCCACCCCTGCCAAGTGCCCCAATGGTGAGAACGTGATTGCTATCATGGAGCACATCAGTGCCCATATCAAAATCTGCTCCTATCTGGTTTCCGCCTTCAAAAAGCCTACCAACAGAGCCTATCCGGGAAAAAGAAAATTCATACCATTCGTTTGCGGACGCAGTGAATGGTGCGGTTAATATAGTATTTACTGATCCATCTGTTGAATAGAAGAACCTGATTACTGGAGAACTTGAGTTATCGAAATAGTCAAAACCGAAAGACCTTCTATTGCTGTTTGGTTCGTAATGACTAACAAAACTATAGGCAACATTTAACGATGGAAGTGCTGCAATCCTTGCTCTAATCTCAATGGTAAAATCATCACCTGCCATATGCCAATCTGGGGAATCGGGTGCAATTACCCAGTCTCCTGTGCCATCCAATAGAAGGGCAGAGGTCCCAAACAGAGACTGTGATGTATCTATCTGCGCATTTCCAACAAAAGTCATTGCGTGTGGAGACCCAGCCCCACCTGTGCTTATATCTGTAGCAGCGGTAGCAGCGTCAACCCCGTCATATGCACACAGAAACACTACGTCAGCGAAATTGGCATCGACCTCGCCAACCGGGTCCTGCTCAATAGCTACGCGCTGAACCCCGCCTGAGTCCTCATAGAGCAGGGAAACCCCCCCTCCATGCATCCTGTTTATTATTTCTAGGTCGTTGCTAGAGTTAAATCCGAGCGTGGCAAGATCGTCATTTCCGTCTAGATCAGAAATTATCCAATTAGCTGTCGGCATCTCGCTTGTTGGTGGTGTGCCCGTGCTTATGTCTGCTATCAGCCTAAGCGGAGAGGAGAATGATGTATGGGTATGCCCTATAAGGGAGTATGCTGCATCTGCCTCAGCAGGAGTAAGGAAGAAAGAGTCATAATCAGCTTGCTCTGCAGTCACCGCTCCGGTGCGCCCTTCGAATGATTCAACTGTAGTTACAGGTGCTGCTGGCTCATCAAACTCAACAGTGAGCTGTGCATGCAGACGCTCTATCTCTTCGGCTAACTGGCGCATCTTTACGCCATTATACTCGTCTCCAAATTGCGGCGGGTTAAAGGCAAACTCGAATGCCATTACCTTTCTCCGTCAGGAACTGCTCTTGCTTTCCAAGCACCCATGCGGAAGCTCTCGCCAATCCCAAGCTGCTCAACCCTGATCGCTATCTGTCTGGCTCTAATGCGAACCCCCATCTCAGCAGTGTCGCTCTGAGCTGTGTATGGTCCCTTAGTGAACTGAGCCTTGTGGGGATACTTTCTCCCTTTCAGTGTTACTGATACTGATCCGGATAGCCTGTCAAAGTCTGGGATCAGCTTGCTAACATGAACAAGCTCATCTCCATCAGAAACAGAGTAATCGCCACTTTCAATGAACGAAGCCATTGCAACGGTGTCATCATCATCTCCGGTTTCATGAATAAATAGGCTTCCATTACTGTCAAACCCGAATGGCTTCTGAACGAATGATGAAAAATCACTGAAGCTTGCCCTATCTATTTGTCCAAAGTACCATATATTCTCTAGGTAGTTGTACACTACGTACCTGTCATTTAGGCTCTGCTCCCTACCCGGATAAAACCACCAAACTTCATTGAAGTTTTTTGAGTGACTGCAGAACACGCTGAACGCTTGTGATGCATTAAGTGAGCTTGGGAATTCTCCATCAAAAACATGTGTCCATACCGGGCATGGAAGAACCCTCAATGTTCCGTCGTATACGTAAAAGTTTGTTGAGCCCATAAAGTACACGATTCCATTCGCATCGGTAACTGCGGACGGGCTTGTTATTGATGTTCCGGAGCCCACCTGACGGAATGAATAAATTTGATTGCCGCCAACTGGCTGCATAACGTGGACAGACTTATCAGTAAATATGAGAATTCCAACACGAGTTGATATACCAGTTACAATCTCTGAGCCTTGATCTATCCTCTTGTCCCCTGCAGTATTATTGGATGCTGGTATGAATGTTGTGAAGTCCTCGTTATCTGACCATGCAATAAACAACGGGTCATCATCTGCTCCGGTGTGTGCGCCAAGAACGATTAGCTGTCTGTTTTCTGGAGACACAAGAACCCTTAGTGCTGTTGCTGGAGCATTTGCTATTAAAGCTGATCTCGTGCCTAGTCCTGCAGATTTGTTCCATACATATATCGCGTTTCCTCGCGGAGACGCAATGAGGTCTTCTCCCCAGTTATCAAGAGACCAAGTACGCAGCTCCTCAACGAATGTGGATGCCGTGCGGGGAGTTCCCCACGCCTCATCTCCCCAAGCTCCGGTTCCCCATCCGCTAGCAATGCCAGTTTCTCCAGAGCCTACGGTGATCTCATAAGTAAAGTTACCAACACCACCTCCGCTGGCTACGGTGCTTGATGCTGCATTGGCTCCCTGCAAAATATAGTTATCTGTGTCGGTTATAGAGACAATCTCGAAATCGCCGTTAACTGCTATACCCCCAACTGGAGATGTAAAGCTGTCGAAGGTTACAATATCCCCAACCGATCCTCCGTGGGATATGTCATTAACGCTAAAGAACGCTGCGTTATTGGTTATGTTTGGGTCAAATGCGCCAGTAGTGTCTGTGCTGAATGGGTTTGTGAGTGCTCCAGAGCTTCTGATAGGGGTGATGTTTGTTACAACGAAGCTGTCCTCAATGATATAGAGGCGCTTTTCTGTGCCGACAGCGATGTAGTTTGTTCCGTCCAGAGCAACCCAGTCATGGTTCGATCTTGGGATGCCAAGCAATGGCACATCTCCAGTCATGGCCTGATTTACCCATCCACCCAATGATTGAGGGAGCCCGTTTTTGAACCTTATTAGGTCGCAATCTACCCACCGGCCCATAGAGCCCGCCGAAGTTTCGTCAGTAACGACTCCGGGAGCTATATCCAGTCTCAGCATTTGACCCGATAGTCTTCCCATTATAGTCCATCCACCGTGCCTTTGTAATCGGTGCCGTCTACGCCACCGCTTACGAATGTTGTTGTTCCGCTGCCAGCTCCGCGATTCACGGCCTTGCCGGCAACTCCTCCGCCAATCAACCCGTCTTCACCGAAATCTCCGCCGGCACCTCCGCTCTGACCTGTTGGTCCACCGCTTGTGCATCCAGCACCTCCTGATGCATTTCCTCCAGATGGTCCGGTGCTTCCTGCAGAGCCGACTGAGGCGGTACATGTATTATCTCCAGTAGCTGCACCGGCAGCTCCGCCATCACCTGTTTTTCCTCCGGTCGACGCCCCGCCGGCACCGCCACC
>QIGV01000046.1 GCA_003230085.1 Gammaproteobacteria bacterium | reverse complement strand
CAGGATTGATGGTATGGGCCGTGTGGGGCTGGCCGGTAGACGGGTCACACATTTGCTCAGCATTGCCATGATCAGCAGTAATCAGCATCTCACCTCCAGACCTGGTAATCGACTCATAGAGTCGGCCTAAACAGGTATCGAGAGTCTCTATGGCTTTGACCGCCGCCTCGAAATCTCCTGTATGTCCCACCATATCCGCATTGGCATAATTACAGATGATCACGTCATTGCGTCCCTCATCAATGGCTTTCAATAAAGCATCCGTCACTGCAACCGCGCTCATCTCTGGCTGCTCGTCGTATGTGGATACATTCGGGGATGGAATCAGAACGCGCTCCTCACCAGCAAAGGGCTGTTCCTCACCGCCATTGAAGAAAAAAGTGACATGGGCATATTTTTCGGTCTCTGCAACTCGTAATTGATGCAAACCCAGCTTCGATATGTACTCAGCAAAAACGTTGTGTAGCTTGGCAGGTGGAAAAGCAACCGGGATATTGAGATCCTTTTTGTATTCGGTGAGACTGATAAAGTCCCCCAGTTCAGGTCGCTTACCGCGGTCAAAACCACTAAAATCCTCTTCAACAAAGACCTGAGATAACTGACGGGCGCGATCGGCGCGGAAATTCATAAAGATTACTACATCGCCATCTTCAATCTGCACCGCTTGCTCACCCGCAGGGCAAATAGCCGTGGCCTTGACAAATTCGTCAGTCTCCCCTCTTTCGTAGGCCTGCTCGATTGCAGTCACTGCATCGCTTGCCTGGAATTCACTCTTGCCATGACAGATCAAATCATAAGCAGCCTTTATTCTTGGCCAGCGATTGTCGCGATCCATCGCATAGTAACGACCAATGATTGAGGCCAGCTGACCGGCGCCCAGCCGTGAAAATAATTCGCTCATTTTTCGAAGCGAATTTGTTGCGCTTTTTGGCGGGGTATCACGCCCATCCAGGAACGCATGTAAAAACAGTTTCCTGGCACCCTGCTCCACAGCTAACTCGACCATAGCCTGGATCTGGTTTTCATGGCTGTGGACACCGCCTGGTGAGAGCAACCCCAGTATGTGTACTGCCTTATCAGCTGCCACTGCCTGCTTGATGGTATTCAGAAAAACGTTATTGTGTCTAAACTTGTCTTCGGCTATAGCCTTATCAATGCGTGTGAATTCCTGGTATACGATACGGCCAGCTCCCAGGTTAAGATGTCCAACCTCCGAATTGCCCATCTGTCTGTCTGGTAATCCGACTTGCACGCCTGAACCCTCTATCAGGGTGTGGGCATAGTGATCCCACAGGTAATCCCAGTTCGGCTTGTTGGCAGAAAAAATGGCATTACACTGAGGATCTTCACTGTATCCCCATCCATCCAGCACTAACAGTAATAATGGTCTTGAGGGTGCTCAGGTAACGGCATTTTGGGTTTATTGTTATTCATCAAATAATTAATATTGGCGGGACCGTGTTGAAACGGTAGCAATGATAATAGTTCCACAGGCAAATGTATAATGTTTGGGTCAAGTACCAGACATAACAGATTCATGCTTCACTAAGGTATACTCCTGTTTTCTTTGAGACTGGAATATTGAACTGATGCAACTCAGCACATTTATGATTGAGAATTGGATGCTCTTTGTCGCGTTACTCATTATTCTAATACTGCTGGCGATGAATTCCGTGCGCGGCAAACTGTTGGGATTTAAAGAAATTAAGCCTGCACAGGCCGTCCAGATCATGAATCATGATGAACCGCTTATTCTTGATACTCGAACCAGGGAGGAATTCGAGCAAGGACATATCTCTACTGCGCATCATATTCCCTATAACCAAATTGCAGAACGATGCTCAGAACTGGAACAATTCAAGCCTAACGATATAATCGTATACTGCCGCACGGGGCAACGTTCAGCTCAAGCGGCTTCAATTCTTGTCAAAAAAGGCTTTGGAACAGTTTATAAAGTGAATGGCGGCATGCTGGCCTGGCAAAAAGCCGATCTGCCGTTAGAGACGACTGATTAACGGGTAGCATCCGTCTCAGCACCCATCATTATGCTATATCGACTTTTTCAGATAGCGGTGCAAGAATACCAGACCCAGTGATATCATCACTGAACAAAATAAACCAGCAAGGGTTCCACTTATGTCAGAAGCAAACGAAGAAAGCGCCAACCAGAATAAACCCCCATTTACCGTCAAAAAGATTTATCTCAAGGACTGCTCTTTTGAGGCGCCCAACACACCCAAGATTTTCTCAGAAACCTGGAGCCCGGATGTCAATATTCAACTCCAGAACTCAGGCACAGCACTTGGCGAAAATATTTTTGAGGTTGTACTGAGTATTACCATTACCACCAAACTGGAAGAAAAAACGGCCTATCTGATCGAGATACACCAGGCTGGTATATTTGAAGCCCCCGGTATCGATGAAAAGCTGATACCCAAATTCCTGGGGACATTCTGTCCCTACACACTGTTCCCCTATTTGCGCCAAGCGGTAGACGACCTGCTTCATAAGGGTGGGTTTCCTGTATTTCTGTTGTCACCGGTTGATTTCGATGGCATTTATGAGGGACAGATACAACAGCAGCAAGCAGCAACCGCAGAAGCAACACATTAAATAATGTGCCGATATGGCGTCTCCACTGAGAATTCATCTGGTCTGTCATGGAATCCCGACAATCTGAATCAATAGCAGTTTTGGGTGCCGGCGCCTGGGGCACCGCGCTGGCGGTCCTGCTGGCCCGCAATGGCGCCCATATCAGACTGTGGGGGCACGAGCCCATCCATATGGAAAAGCTGATACAGGATAGAAGCAATCAGCAATATTTACCCGACATCGTTTTCCCGGACACACTACAGCCTTACAAGGACATTACTCAGGCCCTCAATAATATTTCCGACATATTGATTGTTGTGCCGAGCGCCGGTTTTCGGGAAACACTTCAGCTCATCGCAAAAGCGGCAAACCAACCCGTACGTCTGGCCTGGGCTAGTAAAGGCATGGAGCATGGCAGCGGCAAGCTGCTGCATGAGATCGTCGGTGAGGTCATGGGACCTGACACGCCTGCCACTGCCATCTCAGGGCCTACTTTCGCCCATGAAGTGGCGCAGGAACTACCCACTGCAATATCGGCGGCTGGTAATAACGCGGATTTTACCCGTGACATCGTCAAGGCACTACATAATGAATACTTCCGGGTCTACACCTCCCACGATATCATCGGCCTGGAAGTCGGTGGTGCGATCAAGAATGTGCTTGCTATCGCTGCGGGCATCGCTGATGGCCTCGGCTTCGGTGCAAACACCCGCGCTGCACTGGTAACCCGTGGCCTTGCTGAAATGATGCGTCTGGGTGTAGCCCTGGGTGGGCATCGCGAGACATTCATGGGACTGGCAGGTCTCGGGGACCTGGTACTGACCTGTACCGATAACCTATCGAGAAACCGCCGCCTGGGGCTTGCGCTGGCCCGCGGAAAATCAGTAAAAGAGGCATTGGATGATATTGATCAGGTTGTCGAAGGCATAGAAAGCGCCCGGGAAACTATCATGCTCGCAAAACGTCATAATATAGACATGCCGATCGCCGAACAAATCTACCAGGTACTTCATAAAGGCAAGGCGCCTCGCGATGCAGTGAGAGCCCTGCTTTCCCGCCACCAACGAGATGAAACCTTCGGGTTGTCGCTATAACACTGTCATACCGTGCCATTCAGCTGCAAAGTAACTCTAGCGACCCGATGAAGGCCATCATCCTCGCAGCAGGCCGCGGAGAGCGAATGCGTCCTCTGACAGACCAGACGCCAAAACCGCTATTGAAAGTCGCCGGGAAAACTCTGATTGAGTATCATATCGCCGCATTGGTGCTGGCCGGTATCAACGAAATTGTTATCAACCACGCCTGGCTCGGCGCTCAAATTGAAGACCATCTCGGCGATGGCAGCCGTTACCACGCCAATATCCAATACTCGCCTGAGGGTGGACAGGCGCTGGAAACCGGCGGTGGCATTTATCACGCGCTGCCCCTACTGGGCAACGCACCTTTTATTGTAGTCAATGCCGATATCTGGACAGACTATCCCTTCAATCATTTACCGACATCCCTGAACAGCCTGGCGCACCTGGTCCTCGTGCCCAACCCCTCTTTTAACAGCGCAGGTGATTTTGCATTATGTGACGATGGCATACGCAATAATGGAAGCCCCCAATATACCTTCAGTGGCATTGCTGTCTATCACCCTCGTTTTTTTGAAGACTGTACCAGCGGAAAATTCCCTCTCGCGCCCATGCTTCATAGAACGGCGGATGAAGGTCAAATCAGTGGCGAAATTTATAGTGGCCAGTGGTTTGATGTAGGGACGCCACAGAGACTGACAGAACTTCAACAGTTAATCACATCCAATTGAGTTGACGCTAGAGAAATAGCAATGCTACAGCACAGTGCTACCCCAGTTTTACGATTTTGTGAAAATAACGCATAATGATATCCATGTATTCAGCTAAGAGTTGTCCATGGGAATCGAGGTAGCCAGCAGCCGCTTTTTCAAACAGGATTTTAAGGTCTTTGAAAAGCGGTTGGCCGAAGAGACCGCCTTACTGGGCGAGTGGTTCGATAGCAACAATTTTGCAGATGAACATCCCAAGGCCGGGTTTGAGCTGGAAGCATGGCTGGTCAATAAAGACTGCCAGCCGAGCCCCCTGAATGAAGAATTTCTTGAATTGAGCAAGGACATTCTTGTCGTCCCCGAACTTGCCAAATTCAATGTCGAAATCAATGGCAGTCCTTTATCGCTGAAAGGGGATGCTCTGGCTACCATGGAAGCGGAATTACACGAGACCTGGCGCCGCTGCAATGATATTGCTAAATCTCTCGACACCTCGATGATGATGATCGGGGCATTGCCCACCGTACGCGACCAGGATCTGACGCTAGAGAACATATCGAAAATGGAGCGCTTCCGGGCACTGAATGAGCAGGTTCTGCGCTTGTGCAAGGGAAAACCTATCGGGCTGGATATTCAGGGATACCAGCACCTGCGAACGGCTCACTACGATGTCATGCTGGAAGCTGCCGCCACATCGTTTCAGATACACCTGCAGATCGGACAGCGCGAATCCGTACGAATCTACAACGCGGCCCAGATTATATCCGGGCCCATCGTCGCAGCAGCAGCAAACTCCCCCTTCCTGTTCGGGAAAAACCTCTGGGATGAATCACGCATCCCCTTATTTGAGCAGTCGATCGCTGTGGGTGGATTTAATTCCCCTGAATGCGGCGCAGAACAGCGCGTGAACTTCGGATCAGAATTTGTAAAAAACTCTCTGTATGAATGTTACCTTAAAAACCAGTCATGTTTCCCTATTCTCTTGCCGGCCTGCATGGATGAAGACATTGAACAGCTGGCTCATGTGCGACTACATAATGGCACTATCTGGCGCTGGAACCGCCCCCTGATTGGTGTAGATGAAGGTGGTAAAAATCACCTGCGTATAGAACATCGGGTAGTACCGGCTGGTCCTACTATCAGCGATAGTTTCGCCAATGCAGCCTTCTTTTTTGGGCTGGTTTATTCACTGGGAACACAACCCAAGCCACCAGAAACCCTGATCGCTTTTGATGCCGTTCGAAAAAATTTTTATAACGCCGCCAAATCAGGCCTGCGCGCAAAAGTCACCTGGTTCAATGGCAAAAGAGGCGCTATTCTTGATCTACTGATTGGCACATCAGGGTCTGCAAAAGCTGGGCATTGACTCAACTCTGAAAAATCACTATCTGGATATAATTGAACAACGACTGCGTAACGGCCAAAATGGCACCGCATGGCAACGCGCCTATGTCGAGAAGCACCAATGTGACATGCAGGCATTGACGGCCGCCTATCTGGAAAGACAGGAAAGCGGGATCCCAGTCCATGAATGGACTCTCTAGTACACCTTGAAAGGTGATCTCGATGCTCACAATTTCGAAGACTATCCCGGACGGATTTTTAGATTGTGCGCCCACACAGCTCCACACTATTTTTTCCGGGCCTACACTGATTCATCTGGGTGGTCGGCGCACGTCGCCGCTGTTTGTATCTATTC
>QIGV01000034.1 GCA_003230085.1 Gammaproteobacteria bacterium | reverse complement strand
TGGGCGTTATACGGAAAATTCCAGCGGTACTGATCATTATTTGTGTTGGAATATTGATGGTGGCATGTGCAGGCCAGACCAAGGTCGAGAGCGATCTGAATATAAAGGGAGCGCCTGACTGGGTTAATGAAGGAACAGCGATACTTAAGAACAAGAAGGGCCGCCTGTTCCACGGTGTTGGTTCCGCGCCACCCATGGGAGATACTTCCCTGCAGACCGAAACGGCTGATAACCGCGCCCGTGCGGCGCTAGCTCGCATTCTAAGTTCCTATATGGAGGTTGTTTCCAGTGACTATAGCCATACTGAGAGCGGCGAAGATGCCGTGCCTGACCAGAGCATTACACGCCAGATCGACAATATCACTCGCATCAATCTCACTGGTAGCCGAATTATTGGGCGCTGGCGCGATAAGAAAACGGATATTATTTACGCCATAGCCGAGTTGGATATGAAACAGGTTAAAGAGACCCTGAAGGGTGTGCAGGATATGAATGCAGGATTCAAGGATTATATTTCAACCCAGGGCGAGAACATTTTTGACAGAATGACGCAAGGAGGAAAATGATGGGCGCAAGACTATCACTGGTGCTGGCATTGATTGCAACGATAGCGATGAGCGCCTGTGCAACAAAAGTAGAGCGGATTGATGCAGATGAAGTAAAGGATCTCAGTGGCCAATGGAATGACACCGATTCACGCCTGGTTTCAGAGGAGATGATTGCTGACCTGCTTTCCCGTCCCTGGCGCAGTGACTTTGAGCGCCTAAAGAAGAAACAGCCAACGGTCATTGTGGGTGGAATGCGGAACCTTAGTCAGGAACATATCAATCTGAATACTTTTGTTCGAGATATAGAGCGGGCATTGATCAATTCCGGGAAGGTATCTTTTGTTGCATCAAGTGTAGAACGCGGAGACATTCGAGAGGAAAGAGCGGACCAGGATCTGCATGCCAGGGAAGATACCCGCAAACCTATGGGGCAGGAGATAGGCGCTGATTTTATGCTCAAAGGTGAAATCAATACGCTCTTCGATAAGGAAGGGAAACGCCAGGTACGTTTTTATCAGGTGGATCTTACTCTGATCAGCCTTGCCGATAATCGCAAGGTATGGTTGGGACAAAAGAAAATCAAAAAATTCGTTACTAAGGCCAGTCTCAGGCCCTGAGCTCCGAGTAGAGGTATCGTGCCTGGCCTGGCTGGGCGCGTGTCTCTATACAAAATTCTGTGTTAGTCAATCAATAGCTACTATTCCATAATGTGAACTTAGATACGCTATGCCTGATAATAGATTGAATTATTGATGTATTATCTGATCGCCAAATCTCTGCCAGGTCCATATCAACCATTTGCTCCAGGTCAGGTGTTGAGGTGTGCCATGGCTGGTCTTCTCGTCGCGCTGCTTAGTAGTTGCGCCACATACAGCGACTGGGTAAGTGAAATGGAGTATGAAATCGCTGACGGTAACACTGAAGGCGCGTTGGATTCGCTGGAAAAGCATCTCGACAATAACCGTGATCAGGTACTCTACCTTCTTAACCGGGCCATGTTGTTGCGAATCGACGGCCAACTTGACGCAAGCAATAGTGTTTTTGAGAAAGCCAAAGCGCTGATCGAGAACCTGACAATTATCAGCGTGAGCGAACAAGGTGCTGCGCTCTCGATTAACGAGATGATGCGGAGTTATACGGGGGAATTCTATGAGCGTGTATTACTCCATGTCTATGCCGCGCTGAATTATCTGGAGCTCGGTAAGCCTCAGGAGGCACGGGTCGAAGCGCTCCAGCTTGATGCCTTACTGAATGAATTTGCCAAAAAAGGTTTCTATGAAGATGGTTTTGCACGCTATATTGGCGGCATAATCTATGAGACATTGCATGAGTGGGATGATGCGCTGATAGATTACCGCAAGGCATATCAGGCCTATCTGAAATATCCAGAGAGCTATCATATGAATGTTCCCGAACAGCTAAAATATGATTTACTTCGTATGACACGCTATCTTGGACTGCAGGATGAATATGAGCAGTACAGGAATCAATGGGAAATACCAGCAGACAGGCCGATTAATATCGAGCCGGACCGTGGTGAGGTAGTTTTTCTACTGCATAGCGGGCTTGCGCCACTCAAGTATTCAAAGAATATCAGCGTAGTGACGTCAGATGGTGAGCTGGTCACTATCTCAATGCCCTACTATGCAACGCGTGAGCCATATGTCACGTCTGCCATTGTCAGAGATGCTGAGCGCAGTGTGACAGCCGAGATGTTTGAAAATATTAATGCAGTTGCACTCTATACCCTGGATCAACAAAAACCGAAATTCATCACCCGCGCCATCGCACGCGCGCTGCTCAAACATCAGGCGACCGAGACAGCTTCAGATAAGAATGATACCCTAGGTATTATTGTCAATATTGCCGGTGTGCTGAGTGAGCGCGCTGATACTCGCAGTTGGTCAACGTTGCCTAACCGGGTATATCTAGCACGTTTGCCACTTGGTGAGGGTAGACATGATATTCGGGTGGAACTGCGGGATTCCAGCAACGCCGTCGTAATCACCAGAGAGTATTCTTTTAATTTGAAGCGCAATGATAAATATTTTATTTCATTGCACTGGATAGATGACGGGGATCTGGTATCCCTGACCTCCAATCCGGATAGACAGGAGCGTCGACATTGAAGGTTTTGCGTAGCATCCTGGCAGCAATGTTAGCCATATATCTGGTGGTGGCCTGCAGCGCGCAACCCAGGCAAAATGAGAAGCCCGATTGGGTCAATGGACCGTCGTCCAGCTATCCGGTCTCCCAATATCTGGCGGGCCGTGGCAGTGGCCCCAGACTGGCGGATGCCGAAACCAGGGCACGTGCAGATCTTGCCCTCATTCTGGAAGCGCAAATCAACGCCGAAATTCGTGATCAAAAACGTATTGAACGTAGTCAGAATACAGCGGGAGATGTCGAGCAGCGGGCTGACACGGTCATCACCCGAAACATCATTACCCACACCGATCAGGTTATTCGCGGTATCGAGATTGCCGATATTTGGCAAGATCTGGAGTCAGGGGACTATTATGCCCTGGCCGTATTAAAACGCACCCCTGCCATGCAAATGCTGCGCGGAGAAATTAGAAAGCTTGACCAGAAAACGGCACTGTATATTGAGCAATCACGAACGGCCAAAGACCGCCTGGCAGCTATCTCATCAGCCAGCAATGCAGTTAATACGCAGGCAGAGCGGGCGCCCTTACAGCAGATGTTACAGGTTATCGATAAGACTGGCCGAGGTATCCCCGAACAATGGGCGCTAGCGAACCTTCAGACCGACCGTGATTCGCTTATAGGCAGGATAAGTATTCGACCCCGCGTACAGGGTAGTGATATGGCGAGCCTTGAAAATGAGCTTACTGCAGCGATAGCGCATGCCGGGTTTAATGTTGCGCAGACAAACGACAGTGACTACACCCTGGTTGCCCGGCTGGAGCTGGATGATCTTGGTCGTCTGGATGGTTGGTATTGGTTAAAAGGTAGCTTGGTTCTGATATTAAATGATAGCGCAGGAAAGGAGCGTGGCACCCGGCGCTGGAACATCAAGCAGTCTGGCCAGGATCCGCGACTTGCCCGGCGGCGGGCAATGGATCAAGTGGCTGGAATTCTCGACCTGGAGCTGCGTGCTACTATCATTGGATTTGCCAACCACTAGTCCGGAAGAATCACCAGCCGAGTGGAGGGGTGGATACAAAAAATGTACCCACTCTACATATTCCTTGCTCCCAGCGTAAAAAAAAGATAGTTTATGCGACATCATACAACGATGGCTATCGCATTGAAATTTCCGACCATTATCTACAAGTGCATACTGTTCTCGCTGTTCCTCTATTTGAGCGCCTGTGCCAGTATGGCAACTCATGGTCTGGCCGAAGGAATCTCCAATAGCATCCAGAATCAGAATGACAAGGCCATTGTAGCGGCCGGCATGCCAGCCTTCCTACTGATGGTAGATGGCATGATCCTTGACAACCCCGGGGACAGCACCCTGCTTATGGCTGGCGCACGACTGTATAGCGCTTACGCCACGGTATTCGCCTCAGACGAGGAGCACTCCAGGCTTCACGCGGACAAGGCGTTTAAATATGCGCGCCGAGCCGTATGTCTGGAAATAAGTTCTCTATGTTCAGAAGAAGCCAGAAAATATGACCATTTCGTGGCATTGATCAATGGCATTGATAAGAAAAATAAGTTACCGGTGCTATATACCTATGCGTCTGCATGGGCCACCTGGATACAAACCAACAGTGGGCAGTGGCAGTCCCTGGCGGACCTCCCCAGGGTAGAAACTATCCTGCAGCGGGTGATTGACCTGGATGATGGTTATGAACATGGTTTCCCCCATGTCTACCTCGGTGTCATTAATTCGCAATTGCCCGCGACCCTGGGTGGA
>QIGV01000235.1 GCA_003230085.1 Gammaproteobacteria bacterium | reverse complement strand
TCTACTGCAATAACAACTTCATAATCCTTACGCACCAGTCTGCGCGACAGCATGTCCCGGTTCATTTCATTGTCTTCAACCAACAGTATTTTACTCATCGTATTTCCCAGTGTTTAAAATATGATTTTGGAACTATCAGGCATCGCTCGTGTTTGCCTGACTAATATTGCACGCGACGACAGCATCGCGTACACGCTCCAGTAATTGCTCTCGGGTATAGGCACTCTTTTCTACGACTTCCTCGGTCATTCCATTCAATCTGACACGCTCTTCCTGAGTCAAATCCTTGGCAGTGATCACAATGACGGGTATATGCTGCCACTCAGGTCTTGCACGTAATACAGACAGAAATTCGAAGCCATCCATCACCGGCATCATCAAGTCCAACAGGATCAACCTGGGTTGTATAGATACCATGACATCCAGTGCTTCCTGACCGTTACCGGCTTCGGACACGGCCCACCCCGATTTTTCCAGGGTGTGCGCCATTATCTCACGGGCTTCAATATCGTCCTCGATCAGCAAGACGGCACTGTTTTCATTGGCACTGTAATAACGGCTCAATGCCTTGCGCAGTAATTCTCGATCAACAGGCTTGGTCAGATAATCGACGGCACCGAGCGAATAACCACGTGAGCGATCATCAATCATAGTCAACATAATCACGGGAATTTTTCGTAGTTCGGGATCAGCCTTCAGTGCACGCAGCACCGACCAGCCATCCAGATCCGGCATCATAACATCCAGTGTGATGATGGCTGGTTGTATCTCATGCGCAAGGCGCAGGCCCTGCTCACCACTGGTCGCCGTCACAACACTGTAACCGTCTTTAATCAAGTAACGTTCGATGATCTCACAGGCCTCGGGATCATCATCAATGACCAGAATCATAGATCCAGATACCGTATCACGCAGGATCTCGAGCCCGGCTTCCGGTTTTTCTGCAGCTGTCCCGGCTTGAGGCTGTTGTGGTTGCGTCCCGGGCAGAATGACGGGAATACGGATAGTGAAGGTGGACCCTTCGCCCAACTCGCTGTGGACGCTGAGTTCGCCGCCCAGCAGTTTGCAGAAACGCTGCGTGATCGCCAACCCCAGACCGGTGCCGCCGTAATCTCGAGTGGTTGAATCATCCGCCTGGGTAAATTCATCGAAGACATGGCCCAGTTTATTTGCCGCAATACCGATTCCGGTATCGCTAACCGCAAGTATCAGCCACTCTACACCTGCCTGCTCGCTACGGTTGATATGCAGGGTTACCGTACCCTCGTGGGTAAACTTGGCCGCGTTTGACAAGAGGTTGTATAGCATCTGACGCAGCTTGGTCAAGTCCTGGTAGGTGCAGCCGAGTTGCTTGCCGCGTTCGATGGACAAGGTATTATTATTTTTCTCCATCAACGGGTAAGCAATCGCACTGACTTCATCGACCAGCCTGTCCAGATTAATTTCTTCGGCAAAGGCTTCCATTTTGCCTGACTCGATTTTGGACAGATCAAGGACATCGTTGATGAGTGCAAGCAGATGGTTACCGGCCTGGTTGATCTTTTTCAGATCAGGGATGAAATCCTGCTGGCCGAGATCTTCGGCCTCCTCCATCAACATCTCACTGTAACCAAGGATGGCATTCATCGGGGTACGTAATTCGTGACTCATGTTGGCGAGAAAAGCGCTCTTGGCCTGGTTAGCAGCATCAGCCGCCTCCTTCGCAGCCCGTAGCGCCTCCTCTACACGCTTGTGCTCGGTCAGATCATGCCACAATGCCAGTAGTACTGTTTTTTCCTCCAATTTAACCGGGGTCACGCTGACTTCTACCGGAAAGGTTTCACCATCCTTCTTGCGGTGTATCCACTCAAAGCGATGATGCCCCTTGCTGAGCGCGATCGCATCCATCTCAGTGGTTTTCTCGTCGGAGCGTCGACCGTCGGGCTGGAATTCTGGTGAGAAATCGGCTGGGTGGTGTGACAACAAGTCTTGCTTATCATCGTAATGCAGCATGTGGACTGCTGCATCGTTACAGTCAATGATACCGCCATCGTCAACGATCATGTGAGCATCCGAAGAGCGCTCGAACAGGATCTGAAATCGTTCCATACTGGATCGGGTCTCGGCTGCAGCTTGCCGGATACGGTACAGGAACCAGGCCAGCCCGAGGGAAAGCAGCAATACCCCCAGCGGCAACCACAGGTTATTGATATTCCAGCTGGGGTACATCTTCTCGTTAGCCGCATGCGCAGTGATTTGCCAGCTGCGGTCAGCAAACGCCAGTATTGTTGTGTATGACAAGCCATTGTCCAAATAATCTTTTCCATTGTTATTTGGGCCCAGATCTGTATTCCGCGATACATGGCGATACATGAAAGTTTTTTCATCGCTCGTCTCGGCATCAGAAAAAGTCAGCGTCAGTCCGGACGGGCTGGAATTTTTCTCGAGTATTGCCTCGACAAGTGGTCCAATTTCGGTAACCATCACCACGAAACCATGCAGTGCAGTCTCACGATCATCCGCACTATCCAGTGGCATATCTTTTTCGTATACAGGTAATGCAATGAATACTGCGTAAATACCTGTTTCTGACTGGGTGAGTTGAAGGCGGGATGAAACGACCGGAATATTACCTCGCGCCGACTTGACCAGGGATTCACGGTAGCTCTGCCGCGACCCAAGATCAAAACCCAGCACTGGCAAAAACGATTCCAGTGGCTCGACGTAATAGATAGGAAAATAAAGGTCACGTTGCAGCGCTGGCGTCAGGTTACCCGGGATATCGTTATCGTGTATCACAAAACCTTGTTTGAGCTCTCCCCGTGCCGTGGCTTCCATGGCCTGGCGGTCAACATCGCTTACTACGGGCACCCATTCCAGCGCCTTGATGCCCGGATTGCGCTTCAAACTATGGCTTACAAGTGTACGGAATTCATTTCGATCGAGAAAGGAAGATGCATCGAAACTCGAGCGGAGGTGATACAGGGTCTCGAGCATCATGTTGATACCATGCTCAATATCCTCGGCGTGATTTAGAACAGCAGCCTCGAAACGTTGTTTTACCGATGACTTGAAACTGATTTCCAGCAAGCTATATATAGACGCTGCCAGCAGTGCACCTAATGCTATGGCAACGTAAGGGGCATAATCACGTCCGATCTGACGTCCTGTTTGAGCAGCTTTGACCATTGCCCTTGCTTTAAAAGCCAGAGTGAATGTGAGCAGAATGCCAAAGGCCAACAGACCTTCATCGGAGAAATTTGACGCGCTGACTCCCATTTCACTGACCATGCGCTGCTCCTGGGCAGACATCGCCTGCCACAGTGCGAACGTGATGGTCAGTCCAGTGATAGCGATGACTTGCGGTACCCACTGCGGTAAGATTTCACCTGGAGACATAAGCCGGCTCCGTGACCAGGCCAGCGCAATGAAACCACCCCCAAGTATCATGAAACCTATAGCCGTGTGGATGGCCATCCGGGTCATCTGCCCCCAACCGTAGGCGCCCTCCACGCCAATCATGTAACCCGCCAACGCAGTAATACCAAGACTGATAATGAGTACCCCCAGGGTGGCTGCCCATGCCGTGATACGTGTGCGGTCGTGATACAAGGTGGTCAGCAGTATCGTCAGGCCGGTCAGGCTGAAGCAAAGCGCCGTATTAGGTGCCATGCGCCCTGGGTTGGAGGTCTTGAGATCGATATAGTGTTCCATGAACAACTGATCGATGCGCAGGTCAATACCAAAAATGTACTCGATCAGTGTGAGGACACCGATTAACAAGACGATGACACTGCTTATTCCAGCTAAGCGGGGCCAGAACCCGGCAAGTCCCAGCAGAGCGAGGCCACTCACGGCAAAACCGAGTGCGGTATTGTACTGCATGGGTACGAAAGCCGGGCTGACCTGAATCAATGCCGGCTCGTGCAGGTACCAGCCCAGCAAAACGATTAAACCCAGGGTCAGTGACAAGGCGCCTGCCAGCCTGGCCAGATTAAGGCTCCAATTCGCGCGTCTGGGGTACTTCTTTATATGCATTTTGATATTATTATTCGTCACTTTTCTGAGGATATTCGGTAGACACAAACTGTCGCCAACCCACCTCATATTTCCCCTGATATACGGGAAGTTACAGGGAAATAATTAACTTTACCACCCAATTTTTCTGGCCATCCCAATCTGGCAGTCCAGTGCCTCAGGCGCTATCAATCCACTCTGCAAGGCGTTTCTCACCCCAATAGTTAGCCAGTCCGGACATTTTTTACTGGTTTGATGGGCATTAATGTAGGTGGAATGCCCGGACTGGAGAGCAATGCGGGCTTCTGGATCGTTGTAATGGTTAGTGCATTGATTTTTATTGCTCTGATTATATTGTTTCGGAAATATAATTGGTTTTAGACTGATGCTGTCGTTGGGTTTTTTCTGCTGGTACGGCTGATATCCTCTATTTACCGTGCTTACGCCTCCTCCGCGAGCATCAGATCAATCTGCTGGAGCGGT
>QIGV01000164.1 GCA_003230085.1 Gammaproteobacteria bacterium | reverse complement strand
GGTGGAGCCCTGTTATTTACAACTGGATGTCGTCGGCAGGCACAGCTTTATCCTGTTTTTGATGATTTTGAGAATCTGCTGCAACATTTTTAGCAGATGCCAGATGTGACTCGCCAAGTCATTATCTCCGATAAACAGGGCAATCAATGAATGCCCGCCCCCCGATAGGTATTCAGGAAAACAGAATGGTGATAAACAGGCCCGCAGCCAGGTGGGTTATCAGTAGGGCAAGTTTAGTCCTCCACCTGTATAATAGTGCTGATAACGGGAGTTGAGATTCTTGATGTCAAGAAAGATAAACAAGTCAGCCGTGTTGAACTCCAGATCAAGGCAGGGCTCATTGTAGATGCTTGCGCCGAGGCGCAGATAGGCCTTGATCAGGGGCGGCAGGCTCTCCCTGTCGGCGGGGACTTCCTTATCAGGAGGCAAGGGAAGTGCCGGTTTGATGGTTAGATGTGAGGGCGCAGGATAATGTTGATGAAGGTAATTCAGTGTGGCATAGACCTGGTAATAACCATTGTCTAAAGGGATGCTGGCGCATCCGATCAGATAATCAATTTGATGAATGGTTATGAACTGCGCCAGACCGGCCCACAGCAAGGAGATCGTGCTTCCGCGCCGGAAATCCGGGTGAATGCAAGTGCGCCCGATTTCAAGCACTCGCCCTGGTAGAGGAAATAATTTACTTAGATCAAATTCGTGCTCTGAGTAAAAGCCGCCGCATTTCACAGCATTTTGTTCTGTCAGAAGTCGAGTGGTGCCCACAACGCGTCCGGTTGCCCGATCTAGCACTTGGAGGTGATGACAGGAGTCGTCATAGTGATCTTGATCCAGACCGTGAGGTGAATTTCTAAACTGTGACCCCGTTTCACGGGAGAAAGTATCGTAGCGCAAGCGTAACGATTTGCGGATATCCTCTTCGGAGTTGGCTAACTGGATTGCCAGCCGGTGCTCTGATTGACACCTGACCAATGATGCTGGAATAGAGGGTGCGGATGATGATGTCAGCATGGCATGTTGTTCCTCAGTTTTATCAAAAACTTGCATCCTATAGGGTGAATGTTTCAGTATCATTATTGATCAATGACAATCCTGTGAATTTTGCACCAGCCTTGTATGGCGCAAAATGGGATTGCCAAGCTTCTGTGTTTCTATAGGTTGTAATGCAGGCTAGTCGAGGTTGCTGGTGTGGAGTCCGGTTTTCGGCATGCCTGTCAGCAACTCGTCGTACAGATTAATCAGGCGTTGACACAAGACGTCTGCCGACCAACCTTTGGCATAGAGGCGTGCTTTTTTGCTCAGGTCAATACGTAGTGCCTGATTTTCCAGCACTTCAATTACCCTGCTGGAGAAATGTGCAACATCTTCCTGGGCAATTAATGCGCCGCAACCTTCACGGAGTACATCCTTGGTGCCCAGGATAGCAGTTGAGACTACAGGTACACCTAGCGCCATAGCCTCGATCAACACCAGCCCCTGGGTTTCGGTCTGTGAGGAAAATACAAAAACATCTCCGGCCATATAGCAATCTAGTAATGCTTTCTCTCTACTCAAATAGCCAACGAAGTGGATGTTGTATTCCAGCCCAAGTTGCCGGGCATAGGCCGGTAGATGACGACCTGCGGGACCTTCTCCGGCAATAATTAACAGAATGTCCGGTATTTGTTTTTTGATGTGAGCTGTGACCTCAATAAGAAAATTGAGGTTTTTTTCGAAGGCCAGGCGACCGACATGAACCAGGGTCGGCCGATGTCTGGGAATGCCATGCAGATGGCGGAAAGAGTCGCCATTACCACCACTGAAGTGGCCAAGCTCGATACCGGTGGGAATAATCTCAATGCGGGTCTTTACGCCATATTGCGACAGGGCGTCGGCGATCGGTGTGGATGGCACGATAACGGTATCGACTGTATTACACTGGTGTCTGGTGAAACTGCGTGCTGTAAGGCGCAGTAATGCTTTCGGCAGCCAGGGAATATAATGGTAAAGATATTCTTCAAAAAAAGTATGATATGTCTCGATCGTCGGCACGCCCAGTCGCTTGGCCAGCTTGAGCCCTGCATAATGAGCAATAAACGGTGTCTGTATATGTACCAGATCGATGTGATGGGGGTTTATTTTCCTGGCAATTCGCTGCAACGCGCCCCATTTCATCATGCGGTCTTCCGGGTCAGCGACCAGGTATCGTGATGGAATGCGAATGATATCGAGATCCCCGTCGTTTCTCTGTCCGTAATCCGGGACGACCAGGGTGACACGGTGTCCCTGAGATTGTAACTGGTGCCGATTGGTCTCAATCGATGTCGAAACACCATTGATTCGGGGAAAATAGACATCGGAGATCATAAGAATGTTCAATATAATACCTTCAGGGTATGTCTCTTGGTGGTTGCTGTAAATGGGGTAGTAGCGGGTCTGTGTCCTGATGCAATATTGGATGTTCAGGCGGCTTCTGATCGTGCGCCATTTCCATCCAAACGCATGTCTTCGATGGTGTGTTTGTTATCCGCCCAGTGAATCAATTCCAGCTTGCCGTCATATGTTTCCACCAGGGCGGTGCAGCTCTCTACCCAATCACCATCGTTGCAGTAAAGCAGGCCCTCTGACTGGAAGATACTGGCCCGATGAACATGACCGCAGATTATTCCATCGACATTCTGACGTTTTGCTTCGGATAAAACCGCGTCTTCAAAACGACGTATAAAACGGGATGCACCTTTGATACGGTGTTTCAGATGGGTTGCCAGCGACCAGTAGGGCAGCCCAGCCTTGCGGCGAAAATAATTCACGGCATGATTAATCCAGATCAACAGTCCATAGGCGCCGACACCGGCCAGGTTTTTAAGCCTGCCACAAGCGACGATACTGTCGAACTCGTCACCATGCAGCACCAGGAAGTGGCGCCCGGTGGCCGTCATATGAAATGCCTGTCTACGAATTGATATATTACCGAATTGCAATCCTTCGTGATCGCGCAGGAAGCCATCATGATTGCCGGGTATGTAAGTGATTTTTGTGCCGTTGTTTCCTTTCTTGAGAATTTCCCGCACGATGTTGTTATGCATTTGTGGCCAGAACATGCTGCGCTGCATGGACCAGAGATCGATGATGTCTCCTACCAGGTAGAGATGTTCGGATTCCACCTTCTGGAGAAAGTCGAGCAGAAACTCCGCGCAGCAGGCCCTGGAGCCAAGGTGTGTGTCTGAGATCCAGATTGTTCGGAACTTAAGTGGATGGAGCTGCAGTATTGAAGTCATTAATATTTTTTCAGGACTGCTGTGGGGGGCGACCACTTGTTCGTCAGCGTATCTGGTGTGTAGCAGCTTGCTGCTACACAATGAAAAATTGGCCTGACCATTATTGGCAATCGACAAGAAAGGTTGTTTCAGAGGTCTCTATTATGACTTCTGTGTTAATAGTATCGTTAGGTTCGTTGAGATGATACCAGTCTTTACAAACTTGCTTGGCGACGTCAAGACTGTTGAATGTATAGAGGTAATTTCCCGTGTCAGTCATGAGTGTCGCCGAAGAATCTGGCCATTCTTTGATGTAGAATTTCATATTCACCTTCTCCTGTATCGCGCCTTATTAGATGGAAGGTGAAAATTATCATCCCACTATGACCGGAATATGAAGGCGGCATGAATATTCTGTTACGGTATGGCGATCAGTTGTCCTGCCTGTTGTAGGTCCTGGTGGGGCGCAGTTATGGCCATCACGTTTGCTGTTATCAACCACCTTGGTACGAAACAACGCATATATCTCTGGCTATAGACGATGCTCAATCTTCCGCCTCCCTCTCCTTTAGGAAGGTTGATTATTCTGTAGTTCGGTAAAAATAAAAAAATGCCCTATTGTTTAGGGCATTTTCTCGCTGTTGTATCAGCTTACGTTTCCACTCTCAGCGGTGGCTTTGATTAAGCCTTATTTGACGATGGCATCATACTCCTTATCGGCGACTTTTGATGGCAGTGGGATATAACCATCCTTGATCACTACTTCCTGACCTGTTTTGGAAAGCACCATGCGGATGAATTCACGTTCCAGGGGGGGGGAGGAGTTTGTTGGGTTTTTTGTTGACATAGATGTAGAGAAAGCGTGACAGTGGATACTTGCCTGTTACGGCATTTTCTGGTGTCGCTTCAACAAAAGGCATGTCGGCTTTCTTGGTCAGAGGTACGGCACGGACACCGGAAGTCTTGTAGCCGATACCCGAGTAGCCGATGCCATTCAGTGAGGCACTGACAGATTGGACAACCGATGCCGACCCCGGTTGTTCGTTGACGGTCTTTTTGTAATCGCCTTTGCAGAGAGCTTTTTTCTTGAAATAACCATAGGTACCGGAGACAGAGTTACGCCCGTAAACCTGGATGTCGCGCTGCTTCCATGCGCCGGTAAGATTCAGGTCTCCCCAGCGCTCGACATCTTTATCGTAGCCACATTTGCGGGTTTTAGAAAATGCCGCATCCACTTGTGGAATGGTCATGCCGATGATGGGGTTG
>QIGV01000117.1 GCA_003230085.1 Gammaproteobacteria bacterium | reverse complement strand
AAGTGACCAGTTTACAAATTTCATGAGGTTTCTCCTGATGGTGTTGGACACAGAATACACCCTGGAGTCAACTCCAAGTCAAGGGTATGTCGCCAGTGATGGAGTCATCCTGATTGATCACTAAATATACACACATAGCATTTGGGGTTTAGATTTGAATGTGTGTCATATTTATTTAGTGGCACCAAAAGCAGGTGCTTTTAGGTGAGGAAAAATGATGCAGACATGGGATCAACTCAAGAGTCCTCTATAACTATTTGACTTTATTCATATTGAATGTTTTACGGCATATTTATGAATTCCTGATAAATCAATCAGTTATAAATATGACATCGAGAACTGGGACTCTTGAGGAATCAATAAGGGCGTGCAGTCAGGCTTAAATTTCAATCGCTATGAGTATAGATAGAAGCGTGACTACAATTATCAGGTACAACTGCAACAGGTCATGCAAAGTTATACCCGGGTTATCCCAACAATTTTCTGGTATTTTTGCACAGAACTATCGTGATTTTTCCTTTATATATGCCCATGGCGATTGAGATTTAGGTGTCAATGTGCGTCCTATTTATTTCATGGCACGACGAAATGACAAGTAATAGTCGTTCTATTGCGAGGAATTTCAACGCAGTCATGAAATAAAGAGGGCGTGCAGTCAGGCCTAAATCTCAATCGCTATGGGTATATAACGATTTTCAATAAAAAATACTTCGGTCAGTTGTTATGAAATTATTATGCTGTTTTGCATTCGCAAGTTTGCTTGTTCTTTTATTTTCAGGATGTGAGAGCAAGGATAATACGGTATCGACAAACATTGATTTGAATCCGGTTTTTCAGACATTGGAAGATGAAAATGTTGGTTTTAGTGTTGTGCCCCTTACTTCCGAATTATTCCTGTCTACACTTGATCAACCTGCGAACGGAGAAATCATCAGTGCAGGTGTTGGCCGATATTTATATGTGCCGGAAAAGCATTTTAATGGTCGTGATGTCGTTGATTTTACCTTGTCGGATAACAGGCAAGGCACGATTACCTTTGAGGTGACTCCAGTCAATGATGCACCTCTGGCAGGTGATGATGTCATTATCAGTATCGATGGCAAAAAAGTGACTATTCCGGTGCTCTTCAATGACGTGGAATTTGATACGGCTGACAGTTTACGCATTAGTGATATCACACAACCCAACGAAGGTGAAGTGACCGATAATGGTGACGGTACTGTCGATTTTTCGCCACCCGAAAATTTTGTGGGCACAGTACGCTTTAGTTATAAAGTGAGTGATCTGTCCGCTGCCAGTGATCGTGCAGACGTTACCGTATTTGTTATTTCAGGGGAGGCACGCTTAACCGGTATCGAGTTGACACCGGCTGTCGTCACCTTACAGCAAGGGGCTTCGGTCCAATTTAAAACTGTGGCGACTTTCGCCGATACGACCAGCGCCGATATCACCACAGTGACGGAGTGGGTGTCATCTGATCCCGCGTTATTAAGTTTCAGTGACAAGCCGGAGGCCAGAGGGTTTGCAACAGCAACAGCAAGAGGGTCGGTGTCCGTTAATGCATCGTTTAACGGTATTTCTGTTTCCACAACGATGGTAAATATTTTATCGAAAGCACCCGCAGCCCCTGTGTCTATGAGTGGAGAGTATGTGGGTAACGGTGTTATTGCGCTTGACTGGTCAGCGGCTGTCGATGTCGATCATTATAATATTTACTGGTTTACGGCTAACCAGAGGACTCAGGTCATTAGTCGTGTAACGCCTCCTTTTCAACATACGGGTAATGCGCTGGGCGTCACCTATTATTATACCGTCAGGGCGGTTAATATAGATGGTCTGGAAGGAAAACCTAGCACCTGGATAGCCGTCAAACCGCAGGCACTGTCAGCAGAACCCGAGCTGCTCTCACCCGAAGGGGTTGCAGCAACGGTGATGAATCAACAAATACAGTTAAGCTGGCAGGCTGCCGACAATGCGGAATTTTATGTGTTGTATTGGTCGAACACATTACCGCTTGAGCCAGGAAGTGCTAACCGCATTGAAGTGATGGGCACTACGTTTGTTCACGAAAATCTGGATAATGGATTGGATTACCATTATGTTGTGGCCTCCGCAAACGCAGACGCGGAAAGTGCGCTAGGTGCGGTTTTTTCTGTTACTTTGCCCCCGGATACCCCTGCATTAACCGCCGAGGCGGGTGACGCAAGCATTACGCTGAGCTGGGATGCCATCATCGGTGTTGATACTTATTGGCTTTATTGGTCAACCACCTTGCCCGTTGTGCAGGATGATTCCCGCCGCTTTGAAATAGCGGCCACCGCTGACCCTTTAACCATCAATCACGATGGCTTAAACAATGGCGAGGCTTATCATTATCTCATTCTTGCCGTGAACAAAGGCGGAGAGAGTTCGCCAGGATTGGCCACAGCAGTGCCCACATCGATGCAGGAGCCACCGGGGAATATCAATGCAACGCTAAATTCAGATCAGATCGAGCTTAGCTGGGATCCGGTGGATAATGCCAGTTACACTATTTACTGGTCCACGGAAACACTGGTGGATATTGCTGTCGTTGAGAGTGTATCGGTGATCACTCCAAACTATATACTCCAGAATATTCTACCAGCCACAAGTTATTATTTTGTGGTGAGCGTGGTCATCAATGGTGTTGAAAGTGCGCCATCCTCGCCAGAAATAGAATTAAGTGTGCCACCTGATATGCCAGAGGTCAGCGCCCGTGGCGATAAGCAACAGGTCACCCTGACCTGGAATGGTGTTGCAGGTGCAGACGGTTATATTGTTTCTTGGGCTGAGAAAGACCGGGCTGGGAATGCAGACGCTGCATTGTTATTCGATAATGTTATCCCTGTCGATGTGAATGACGAATTCAATACTTATACGCATGATAATTTAATTAATGGTAATACTTATTATTATTTTGTGACGGCGCATTATAATGGTGAAGAAAGCGATGGCATCCAAGTGCGCGCAATCCCCCGGGATTATACCGTAACAAAAACGGAAGATACTGCCGATGGCAGTTGCGATGCAGACTGCTCCTTACGTGAAGCCATTATCGCTGCCAATTCCAATGCGGGAAAAGAAACGATCATTGTGCCTCAGGGAACTTATGTCCTGGGTATTCCCGGAGCAGGGGAGGAGAGGGGGCTAACCGGCGATCTTGATATTTCCGATGACTTTATACTGCTAGGTGACGATGCAACAACAACGATTATTGATGCCAATAATCTGGATCGGGTACTGGAGCTTTCAGCAGGTACGGGCCACATTGCCAATGTCACCGTTCGTAACGGTTTTGTAGGTAATGAATTGGGAGGGGGTATTCATCACCGCTCGGGTGAACTTCGTATTGATAACAGCATCATTACCAGTAACAGAAGCGAACAATTCGGCGGAGGTATCGCCAATCGAGGTGATATTGAATGCGCTCGTGAAGGAAGTGATGGTGGTCTTGGCGCGTTAGGGGGTGGGTGCCCTGTGCTTACCATCAACAACAGTGTTTTATCGGATAATTGTGCAGACGGATCAGGGTCAGCGGTTGAAAATTTTGGTTTGTTAACGCTTAACAACAGTACAATATCTACCAATGGTCTGGTCGAAGATGTGTGCTCAGATACCTTTGGCGTTATTCATACTCAGTATGGTGTGACGCTTATTCATCAGTCAACACTCATCGATAATACTGCGGGCTCCGTGTTGAGTGAGTGGAACGGCACTGTCGTCATAACGAGTTCAACTATTGCCAATAACCAGACCCGGGCAGGCGCAGTTGCGACAGGGGCGCTGGGTAAACTAAGCTTGATCAACAGCACGGTCAGCGGTAATAAAAATGAAGAAAATCGTTCCGCCAGCTTTGGTGCGCCTCTGGAGATGGCCAATACACTGATTACAGGTAACGTGAATGCAAGCAATGCCATATCGGATTGTTCCGCTATCATTGTTGGTCAATCAATTCCAGGTACCACTTCGTCGTTTATTTCACTTGGAAACAACCTGATTGGCGATAGCATTACTGACTGTGAATCTTTCTTGACTCTGGTGGCGAGTGACTTGACGGGTGATGTCGGCCTGGGTGCATTTGTTGATAACGGTACACCGGGAGGTCGCTATTATCCTTTGCTGGTCAACAGTCAGGCTGTCGATGCAGGTGGCAGTGAATACTGCCCCGGTACAGATCAACGAGGTAATCTACGTCCCGCAGACGGCAATGGCGACACAGTGACCGAGTGTGATATCGGTGCTTTCGAATTGGCAGCACCAACAAGTAACCGTCCGCCGTTAGTGGCTCCGATGGCTCACGCTATTAGTGGTAACGCTCAAGTGACATTAATGTGGAACGGCGTTAGTGGCGTGGTGAGTTATAACATTTACTGGGCCGAAAATGATGATGTAGTGCCATCAGCAGACAATGTTATCCCGATAAGCAGTCGTTCCGCATCCAATGTGTATGTACATCAGCCATTAAATAATGGCAGTACCTATTTCTATCTCATCAAAGCCATTTCTTCAAGCGGGGAGGAGAGCACGGCTCGCCAGGTGAGTGC
>QIGV01000105.1 GCA_003230085.1 Gammaproteobacteria bacterium | reverse complement strand
AGCCCTTATATGCTTATTGTGGCCCCGGTGAAGGAAGACCTGCGCATTTCCATGACTGAAGATCAGGAGCAACTCTTTGGTGTAGAGAAATTAAATATACCACGTTCAAAAATACCGGCAGTCACCCATGTGGATTATTCCGCTCGTGTTCAAACCGTGCATCAGGAAACCAATCCCCGTTATCATCAGCTGATCACAAAGTTTGCCGAGTTAACCGGGTGTCCGTTGTTGGTCAACACCTCATTTAATGTACGTGGTGAACCCATCGTATGTACACCAGAAGATGCCTATCGCTGCTTTATGCGCACTGAAATGGACTACCTGGTGCTGGAAGACTATATTCTTGCCAAACAAGAACAGCCACAGCGGGACGCGGACGACAGCTGGAAAACAGAATTTGAACTGGATTAAGTGAATGATAGACATCCCCATACTGGATAAACACGGCCTGCGCCAATTTGGATTAATCACTGGCGCCATATTTGGCACCCTGTTCGGTGTCTTGTTCCCATGGCTGGGTGATGCAGGCTTTGTGTTATGGCCCTGGATCATTGTCGCCATACTATGGGTGCTGGCATTGATAGTACCCAGTGTACTTAACCCTATCTATAAAGGATGGATGCGTGTCGGTCATGTACTGGGCTGGATCAATACACGGATCCTGATGACATTGACATTCTATGTCATTCTGTTACCAATAGGTATCGGGATGCGCATTTTTGGCAAAGACCCATTAAATAGGAAGATTGAGAAGGACTGTGAAAGTTATCGTATTCCTAGTCATTCACCTCCCAAAGAAAGAATGGAGAAACCCTTTTGATGCTTGATTTACTTAAAGACCTTTGGTCCTTCATGAAAGTGCGTAAGAAATTTTGGTTGGCGCCGATTTTTCTGGTATTAGTTTTATTAGGCGCCTTGATTGTATTGAGTCAAGGGTCTGCTGTAGCGCCGTTTATATACACATTGTTTTAGTAACCCCATTAAGAAATCAATTGTAAACAGTTTGCAAAATCCAGGTGGGGGGTCCCCCAAAACTGGAGCACTCATAACTTGAGATTTCCGCCTTCTTGACAGGAGGGGCTAATCTTGCTGGCAAGATCTAAGGGGTTGACAGCTTACTACTCCATTAGAAGTGTGAATTGGCATGTAAAAGCCATATAATTCGATATCCTGATTAATCTCCTCGCCTTTGGGTTAGGGATGTGGGGAATGTACCCTTCAGGAGGTATTAAAAAGGCCCCCTAGGAGAGGGAGAGCCTCGGGCAAGCGATAGATATTTTGCGTGTGTACGGCAAAAGATGAATACCTGGCTATTATAACTGCCTATAACTTGAAATTAGTTGAGAAGAACTTCATGAAAATAAAAAAAGCAGTCTTTCCAGTTGCAGGAATGGGCACCCGGTTTCTCCCCGCTACCAAGGCAACACCCAAAGAAATGCTGCCAATCGTTGACAAGCCATTGATCCAGTATGCCGTAGAGGAAGCCCTTGCGGCAGGCATTACCGAATTGATATTTGTCACCAGCGGCAGTAAGCGGGCCATTGAAAATCACTTTGACCGCAATCATGAACTTGAGGCACAGCTCAAAAAACAAGAGAAGCAGGATTTACTGGATATCGTCCAGGATGTGGTCCATGACGATGTTTCTTACATCTATGTTCGTCAGCAGCAGGCGCTGGGTTTGGGGCATGCTGTACTGTGCGCTCAACCCGTTGTAGGCAATGAGCCGTTTGCCGTGATACTCGCTGATGATCTTATCGATGGCCGAAGCAGTGGATGTCTACAGCAAATGGTGGAATTATTTCAGCAGCATAAATGCAGTCTGCTGGGTACTGAAAGAATCGATCCAACAGAGACAGAAAAATACGGCATTGTCAGTCCAGACCAGGAAATCGCTGATAGAGTGACGAGCATTGATGGCATTATAGAAAAGCCCTCACCAGAAAATGCACCTTCCACGCTTGCTGTTGTAGGACGCTATATACTAACTCCAGGGATCTTTGATTTCCTCGAAAACCAGGAGAAAGGGGCGGGTGGCGAAATTCAACTGACTGATGCTATCGCCAGGTTATTGGGAGAAGAACAGATCCTGGCTTACCAATTTGATGGTGTTCGTTATGACTGCGGCAGTAAATTGGGTTACCTCAAGGCAACGGTGGAGTATGCATTGAGGCACCCGGATTTGCAGGAGCCTTTTGGCAATTACTTACAACAATTTTGCTCTACTTCTGCGCCCACAAGCTAATCGTGAGGCGCTAACAGGCGCCTCTATTTCTGCTGGTATTGCGTTTTTTCCCTGCCTGCCTCGCCCTCTGTTTGTCTACCTGAATCCAGCTTCTGATCCTTTCTGTCCTCAGTTCGCTCTTGAGATGGGGATTGAGCCGCCTGTTTCGCTGGCGAACCTGTGCTGGCCGTATTCGAAACTGCGGAGTGTACCGCCGAAGATTGAGGGAAATCCGGTTTCATGGGCGCTGCAATATTAGCACTGATGGATGGTTGTCTGGGCGTGTCCTGCAGGAGCACACTACTGGTTGCCGCCGTTTGCTCACGCTTCTGTTGAGGTTCACTTTGCAGTGGCGCTGCTGGCGTCTGCTGTTGTTGAGGTTGCTTTGTTTCCAGTGCCTCTGGCTTGCCTGCTGCGGCTACAGTATCGCTATGCTGCGCAGGAGCAACAGGTACGACCGGTTCTGTACGCTGTTGTGCCTGAACAGGCAGTGTTGAAGCTTCGGCACCCTGTGGGCTTGCCCCGCCGGTAGCTTCTACCTGTTTGCTGGCATCTTGATTCTGGTTTGCGGCCGCCTTATTTCTGGAACCCTGCCTGCGACCTTGATTTCTGTTATTTCGGCGTGGGCGGGAAGATTTTTCACGTTCATTATTGGCTGGTTTTGGCCGGTTATCTGTCTGGGAAGTTGTCTCGTGTTTACCTTCCTCTTTACTGGCTGGCTGATCCTGCTTGTCACTAGCGGTAGTCTGGGACTGGGATTGCTGGCGTTGCTGCCCACCCCGGCGCTGTCTACCACCTCGGCCACGTCCGGATGTGGACTGACCTGATTTTCCTCGGCCAGAAGATCTACGGGGCTGTCTGGCCTCGGGTTTAGCAGCCGGTGCCGGTTCTTCGACCTGTTCTTTACTTCCACCGCCAAACAGGCTGGAAAAAATTTGCTTAATGAGACCACCGCCTTCCTTTTCTTTTTCAACAGGCGTTCGGGTAGGGGCAGGAGATGAAGGTGCCACTCTTTTCACCGCAGGTTTTTCAGCAGCTTTGGGGGCTTCATAGCCTGTAATTTTCTCAGCTTTATCGATTTCCTTGGCTAATTCGTAGCTCATCGGCTCATCACTTGAGACTTCATCGCTGCGCATGCGCACGATTTCGAAATTAGGCGTTTCCAAAGCGTGATTTGCAATCAACACCAGTTTGGTACGTTGCCGACTTTCCAATTCTGTCACTGCGCTGCGCTTCTCATTGAGCAGATATGTCGCTACATTGACGGGCAATTGGCAGACGATACGCCCCGTACTTTCCTTCATAGCTTCTTCTTCTATGATGCGCAGAATGGAAAGCGCCAGAGATTCTACATTGCGAATGGCGCCCAAACCGCTACAGCGAGGGCAAGTTTCGTGGCTGGATTCGCCCAGCGAAGGACGCAGGCGTTGTCGCGACATTTCAAGCAGGCCAAAACGGGAAATACGTCCGATCTGAATACGTGCGCGGTCCCTTTTAACGGCATCCTTTAGACGGTTTTCAACTTCCCTTTGATTGCGGCTGGGTGTCATATCAATAAAGTCGATCACAATCAGTCCACCCAGATCTCGTATGCGCAACTGCCGTGCGATCTCATCAGCGGCTTCGAGGTTGGTGTTGAGGGCAGTTTCTTCAATATCTTCGCCCTTGGTGGCACGACTGGAATTGATATCGATAGAAATCAATGCCTCGGTATGATCGATAACAATCGAACCACCGGAAGGAAGGTTAAGATTATGATGAAATGCAGCCTCTATCTGGCTTTCGATTTGATAGCGTGTAAAGAGGGGGATCGCGTCACCATAATGTTTGACCCGCGACAGGTTGTGGGGCATGACCTGCTGCATGAAGTCCCGCGCTCGATCATAAGTGTTGCTATCATCTATTAATATCTCGCCAATATCCGGGCCGAGGTAATCACGAATGGCGCGGATGACAATATCGCTTTCCTGGAACACCAGAAAAGGTGCTGCTTTTTCAGTTGAGGCCTTTTCAATGGCTTGCCATAATCTCGCCAGGTAATCCAGGTCCCATTGCAATTCTTCTGCATTTTTCCCCACACCAGCGGTGCGAATGATGGTCCCCATCCCCTCAGGGATTTGCAGTGCTCTGAGGGATTCCCGCAAATCGTCGCGTTCTTCTCCCTCAATACGGCGCGAAATACCACCCGCACGAGGATTATTGGGCATCAGAACGAGATAGCGCCCGGCAAGGCTGATGAATGTGGTTAAAGCAGCGCCCTTGGTGCCTCGTTCCTCCTTGGAAATCTGCACCACGATTTCCTGTCCTTCCTGCAGGGCATCGCGGATAGCCGGCCGTTCACCTTTTTCAGGTTGTTTTTTAAACAGGAGTGGGGCGACTTCTTTGAGGGGGAGGAAACCATGCCGTTCTGCGCCATAGTCTACAAAGGCAGCTTCAAGGCTTGGTTCAACTCGGGTGATTTTCCCTTTGTAAATGTTGGATTTTTTCTTTTCCCTGGCAGGGATTTCTATATCCAGATCATATAAATATTGGCCATCAACCAACGCCACACGCAACTCTTCAGGCTGAGTTGCGTTAATCAGCATTCTTTTCATTTGTTATTAATCCTTTGTTTCACCCGACATTGCACATGGGTCAGAGAATGGCAGCTGCTTTGATAGCAGTCCGCGGGACAAATAGTCAATAACGCCCGGTATCATTTGGGCCTCCGCAATGGCGGACGCATGCCGGGTACTGATTTGTCTAACATCCCCTGTGATTCATGCAATGAATCGGGAGTATTAAATCTAAAATTAGATTGCCCACACTGTTATGCAGTGTGACAGCTTAATCTTTACCTTATTGTTAAACTCAAAGCTCCGCGGGTTACATGCGCAGAGCTGATAAAAACTGAAATTAGCCTGTTTACGCGATCAGATATTTTATTTATCTGACTTTTAAATTATAAACTTCAAAAAAGCCGTGTTGCACACAAAGATAGCGAATACGCAATCTTGACTGACATGCTATGCTGTCAGCGATTCAACATTGCATATAATCATGCAATATTTGTGCAATTTCTTGATGAATACTGGATCATTTCAAGATTTACTCACTGGCTAATATAGCAGGGTTTCCGATTTGCATCAAACCTGTTAACTCTATTATTTTATTGAAAAAATCTACTTGATCTCATGAATAGCAAGGCATCAGGCAAGGTTGTGCTGGCTTCGATCGATTCTAGTCGTGAGGGACAAAGAATTGATAATTATCTGTTGACTGCCTTGAAGGGAGTCCCCAAAAGCCACATTTACCGCTTGCTGCGTACCGGTCAGGTGCGTGTCAACAAAGGTCGTATCAAACCGCCATACCGCCTTAAGGCCGGCGATGTTGTTCGCATCCCTCCCGTGAGGTTGGGCGACAATGTTAGCGCAGGCATACCGGGACAGCAGCTGATCCAGCGTTTGGAAAGATCTGTTCTGTTCGAAGATCATGATTTAATGATACTTAATAAGCCCTCCGGTATGGCTGTACACGGCGGCAGCGGCATCAAACATGGCGTCATTGAAATCCTGCGTCATAGTCGTCCCGAACTCGGAGACATCGAACTGGTACACCGCCTGGACCGTGACACAAGTGGCTGCCTGTTGATTAGCAAACGGCGTGAAATTTTATTACGCCTGCAACAGCAATTTAAGGAAAACCGGATTCATAAGCATTATTTGACTCTTTTGAAGGGTAGATGGCGTAATGGCAAGCAGATTGTCGATGTACCATTGCGCAAAAACAATCTGCAGTCCGGAGAGCGTATGGTCAGAGTGTCACCACAAGGAAAAGCCGCAACAACTGTCTTCCTGGCACAGGAAGTATTCAGTGATGCCAGTTTGATGGAAGTAGAACTCCTTACCGGCCGTACACACCAGATCCGGGTTCATGCGGCGCATATTGCTTATCCAGTTGCGGGAGATAGCAAATATGGTGACACGGATTTTAACAGCATAATGAAAGCGCGGGGGTTGAGACGGCTTTTCCTGCATGCCGCAAGCCTGGAGTTTTTACACCCGGGCAATCAGAAAAAAATGCTAATATCTGCGCCACTGGGTGATGAGTTGGTTCAAGTCCTGTCTGAATTGACATAGTGAATAAAGGAACCTCTGACTAATTTCCTCTCACTTCGAGAGTGTCGCAAAAGCTCTTAGTTCCTTCCCCGGAGGGGGAAGGTTAGGATGAGGGGGTAGATAAAAAAATGCCTTATCTTCATTTATTCCCTCACCCCAACCCTCTACCCTCAAGGGGCATAAATCCCGGTGGGAGAGGGGGCTTTTGCAGCACCCTTCGGAGGGAGGGGGAAAGCAACTAATCAGAGGTTCCTAAATACAACTGATGAAACATAACATTGGATTACTGGTTTTTGACTGGGACGGGACGCTCATGGATTCCGAGGCCCGGATTGTGGATTGTATGGAACGAGCCCTGGTTGACCTGAATTTGCCTCCAATGTCCAGAAATACCCTTAAGGATGTCATAGGCTTGGGTTTGAAAGAAGCTATCCAGCAGTTAATGCCCGAGCTCGACGAAATCATGGTGCAACAATTTATTGAGCGATATCGTACGCATTTCCTTTCAGAGCAGCAATGTCCCACTAAACTATTCCCGGGCGCATTTGAGACCTTGCAGATATTGAATCAGCAGGGTCATATGCTCGCCATAGCGACAGGTAAGGCGCGCCGAGGTCTGGATTGCTCTCTGCATGATTCGGGGTGCGGTGACTTATTTGTCGCTAGCCGCTGTGCCGATGAGTGTTTC
>QIGV01000186.1 GCA_003230085.1 Gammaproteobacteria bacterium | reverse complement strand
CTCAGGTAAACAAGCTGCATCGCAGTTAATATCGAGCAACGGATTATCCAGGTGGCGGGCGAAGATTTCCCGCACAAGTTCACGCATAAAGTGGCCACCGTTACCATGTGCAAGGGAAATGTGCGTGTGTTCCATCATTTCGTGTATTTCATCTTAGGACCCCTACCCGCCTGAGCCGTTTATAAATCGAGACCGTGCCTGGCTTTCACACCCTGCCAGATGTCCTCAATGCTATGTTCGGACTCTCCGCTGTTTTCACCCACGATCAGAGCCTTTATCAGCATTTCACGCCGATCCTGATATTCCTGATCACGGCGTATCAGATCGCGAACATAGTCGCTGGCATTGCTGAAGTGACCGGTTTTGATCTGGTTTTCTACCCACTCTTTCATGAGATCAGGTAGGGAAACATTCATGGTTGCCATGGCAGGTACCCCCTGTCTTGAGGATGACATATTTTGGCAAAGACTGCCAAAATATGCGGGTGGGGAGTGGCAGATTCAATGGTCAATGTCCGACCCAATTACGACATTAAGTTTATTCTCCCGAAATCAGACGTTCCCCGGCTTGCGATGACTGATAGGAACACTAGGGTGCATATATCGCTGGGTCCCATTTATCTTAATCTGATATTGAGGCAGATAAGAACATGAACTTTCGATGCGCAACTGCTGCATTTACCTTAATCCTCGAACCTGTGGACTTCGTTATCTTGTGCTAACTCGTCCCCGAAAATAGGCCTTCTATCCAGTTTCTGTCCGTCAGCTCGCATTTTTGCGCTCGTGCTTCCTTCAGACATCTCTTCGCAGATTTGCCCTTGCCGTCGACTAGTAGTTATGATTGACTCATGATGAATCAATTTAGGTTCTCCTACAGGGGACTTACACCCCATAAGTTCATGCTTATGCTGGGCGTACACGAGGCAGCCCAGTCCGACGCAGCAAAGCCGCGCGGCTTGCCTTGATCGTTAGCCCTAAATGAATAAGTCGATTTTTTACACCGTAGCGGTTATAGCTTTCTTAGTGGTAGTTGTCTCAGTCGCGACCTATGTAAATGTGTTTGGATCAACACTGAGCAATTCCCATGAGCGTTGGGGCCAGTTTGGAGATTATTTCGGCGGTCTACTAAATCCTATTTTTGCCATGTTGGCGTTTCTTGCTCTGCTTTGGTCGATAATGTTGCAGGCTCGTGAGTTTCGTTCAGCATCTAAATTGCTGTCACGTCAGGTTGATTCGTCCAGCGAGCAGTTGTCGATCCTAAGGGATGCACGTATTCGAGAAGACATCATTCATGTCGTGAAAGATATTGATGAGCGGATAGGCGAACTTCTTACTACAAATGTCTCAAAACCAGGTACTCATCCTCAATTGACAATCACACATATGGTTGCCGAAGGTCAGCGGCTAAAGCGCCATGGTGGCAGCTCATCGGGATATTCCCAATTCCTAGAGGTAGCTCGATCGAGTGGATCTGTCGTAGAAGCTTCTATCCGAGAAATTATTTATCTCATGGGCAACATGAGGGAATTCTTAGAGCGTTACTCATGCTTCGAGCAAGGCACTAATTCTCCAGTCATCCTCTATTACGCTGACAAGTGCTATCAATTACTGGATATGTTGGAAAATATAGGTGGGCTTGAAAGTGATACACGCCAGTTCTTCGCTACAGTAAGCGACCGTCATGGCTAACAGGCACTCCAACTGGGCACAAATTACTGCACTTCATTTGCGCTAGTGAGTTGAGTCGCTGAGGCTGTAGAAAAAGCCATGTCCCTGCATAAATAATGATAAACTTCCCCTGTATTTGAAGTCTTAACCCCTCATGTAAAAAGGAACACGTGATGGCCAGGTACAAAGATATTCATTACGATCAGGATAAATTCATCCCGATCTTCTTCCAGAAACAGATCCTGCCTTGCACGTTTGAGTACACACTCAGTTATTTTCTACAGGCTCGTTAGGTGATAGATGCGCGACGATAGCTTATACATAGAGGTGGGTAAAGCAATCCAGATCATCCAGCTTGCAGATCAGGCGTTTAAAAGAGTGCTGCTCATGGTATTCCCCGGCAAGGTATTTATTGATCTTGAAACTTTTCAAAAAAATGACAAAATATTGGATAAAGCCACCCTAGGAAGGCTTGTTGCAATACTGAAAGACCGTGTTGTACTAAATGGTGGTTTTGAAAATGTATTAAATAAATATCTCGCTGATCGTAATTCCTTAATTCACAATTGGAATGAAATAGAGGGCTGGGACGAAGAGGCGAAGGCCATAGAATTTACAGTCAGTGTCCAGAAAAAAGCAGCATACCTATGTTATACATTTATGGGGTTTTTACGCGCATGGATAGATCAGGTTGGGATTGAAGGCATTGATGAGCAATTCCCTGAGGGTGCGCCATTCTTTGCGACCATTGATTCAGAGTGGAAGGATATGATTAATGAGTTCGTTGAGGAGACTAAAACCACCTAACCATACCCTCAAACTGACCGCCTACGTTGCTGGCGTCAGTTTAGGAAAACCGTTCAATGCCCGCTTTCACTGGAATTTCTGATCACTGAATGTCGTTTTCTGGCCGATGTCTGTCCTTCAAATGAATTCACTGGAATGATTGGCATGGCACCAGATTATAAAAAATTGTCGCGCTACGTTTGCAATGACGGAAATCATGAAATAATCAGGGGTTCCTTAGGCTTAACCGTGCTGCAACCTCCATGACTTGCCCCGCACACAGACCGGCATCATTGCAAGGAATCAGCGTGTTGAGCTGGACGTTAAATCCTTGTTGTTGTAACAGCTGAATGACATGTTCGGTCAGACATTTATTCTGAAAGACACCGCCGGTCAGCCCCACGAAAAACTCCCCATACTGTTCACGCAACCGGCACGCCTGCTCGGCCAGTGTGGCCGCCATGATGCTGTGAAATCGCGTAGCACGTTGTGCGACACTGAGGTTGGTGTCTTGCAGCATGGGTAACAGGTCTGCCCAATCCGCTTCCAGTACACCTGCTTCATTGCGTTCAAGCGGCAGGGCTTTTTCCTGCAGACGTTCTGTCACCTGCGTTTCCAGCCACATTGGACCCTGCCCTTCAAAACTGTATTGCTCCAGCAAGCCGGTCAAGGCAGTAGCGGCATCAAAAAGTCTGCCGACTGCGGTGGTAGCCGGGCAGTTGAGACGTTGATCCCAAGCCTGTTTCAGTAGCTCATGGCCCTGAATGGCAAAGTCGTTCATGCCACTTTGCCAGCACAGCGCCGCAGCGCTACGCCAGGCTTGCCGGGCTGCCTTGTCGCCTCCCGGTAGATAAAAAGGTTTGAAGCTGGCGACACGCTGCCAGTTTCCCGGACTGCCCAGCAGGGCTTCCCCACCCCAAAGTGAGCCATCCTCTCCGTAACCGGAACCGTCCCAGGTAAAAACCAGCCAGGGCTGTTCCTGTGTCTGTTCCGGCTGGTTGTATTCCAGCGGCAGAGTAGCTGCATGGGCATGATGATGAAAAACCGGTATCAGCTGCTGACCACTCTGCGCTGCCATTTGCTTTGCCTGACGGTGGGAACGGTAGTCGGGATGGGCATCACAGACGATGATACCTGCCTCGACTTCATAAAGATTTTGCAGTTGCTGAATCGTCTGCACGAACTGCTCAAGACTTTTCGGTGAATCCAGGTCGCCGATATGAGGTGAAACCACCAGACGATTGTCCCATGCCAGTGCCACGGTATTTTTCATCTGCCCACCGACAGCCAGCATGGGAGCAGGAACAGGCATGGGTAAGGTCAGTTCAAGTGGCGTCATGCCGCGCCCCGGTCGCAAAGGTCGTGCCCGGTGATGAATAACCCGGTAAACGCTGTCATCGGCTGGATGCACGATCGGACGGTCGTGATGCAAAAAGGCATCGGCCACTTGTGCAAGGCGTTGTTCGACTTCACGGTTGTCCGTCATCACCGGCTCACCACTGAGATTGGCTGATGTGGCAATCAGCGGCGCATTGAATTCCTGTAGTAGCAGATAATGCAAGGGACTGTAGGGCAGGAAGATGCCCAGTTCGTTAACGCCCGGTGCGATGTGCGCTGACAAGGCTTCACGCTGTTCTGCAACTTGATCAGCTTTTCTTAACAAAACGATCGGCCGTTGTGGAGAACATAACAGAGCGGCGGCGCTTTCATCCACGTGCGCATGTTCTCGAATGGCACCCAGCTCATCATCGCCTTGTACAGGAAACATCACGGCTAGAGGCTTGTCGGGCCGGTGTTTGCGTTGACGCAGTATCTGAACGGCCCGGTTACTGCGGGCATTACACATAAGGTGGTAGCCCCCGACCCCCTTGACCGCAACAATTCCGCCACGTCTTAATACACTCAGTGTTTTTCCCAGTGCGGTTTCGTTGCCCTGTGTTGTCTGTCCGTTTTCTACATAATACAGCTGCGGCCCACACTCGGGACAGGCGATAGGCTGGGCATGAAAGCGGCGGTCTGCAGGATCACTGTATTCCTTCTGACAGGCGGGACAAAGCTCAAAACCGGCCATGCTGGTATTCGCCCGATCATAAGGCAAGGTGAGAATCAGTGTGTAACGTGGACCACACTGGG
>QIGV01000234.1 GCA_003230085.1 Gammaproteobacteria bacterium | reverse complement strand
CGGATATCGACAACAAGGTCTTGACCGAAGCAATCATGGATGAAATTATCAAGCCGGTATTGCCTGCCGAGTGGATCGACAAAAACACCAAGTTTTTCATCAATCCAACAGGGCGCTTTGTCATCGGTGGACCAGTGGGCGATTGTGGCCTGACCGGACGCAAGATTATTGTTGACACCTATGGTGGCATGGCGCGCCATGGTGGTGGCGCCTTCTCGGGCAAAGACCCTTCCAAGGTTGATCGCTCTGCCGCTTATGCTGGCAGGTATGTCGCCAAAAATATTGTCGCTGCTGGATTGGCCGATCGTTGTGAGGTCCAGATTTCCTATGCTATTGGCGTAGCGGAGCCCACCTCTGTCAGCGTGGAAACTTTCGGCACTGGTAAAGTGGCTGATAATAAAATTGTCGCACTGATTAGCGAAGTTTTTGATCTACGACCAAAAGGATTAGTGAGCATGCTTAATCTATTGCGCCCTATTTACCGAAACACGGCAGCCTACGGTCATTTCGGTCGTGAAGAAGCAGATTTCACCTGGGAAATGACCGATAAAGCCGATAGCTTAAGAGATGCTGCAGGTCTCTAATTTTTTATACTGAAATAACTGACACCTATTATTACAGGAGAACTACATGAGTACACAAGCAGTCGAGAACCTGACCCCTGACTTCAAAGTAGCCGATATGACCTTGGCAGACTGGGGTCGTAAGGAAATCACCATCGCAGAAACTGAAATGCCCGGCCTGATGGCATTACGCGAAGAGTATGCAGGCAAGAATCCCCTGAAGGGGGCCCGTATTGCGGGGTGTCTGCACATGACGATTCAGACTGCAGTATTGATCGAAACATTAATAGAGCTGGGCGCAGAAATCCGCTGGTCCTCCTGCAACATATTTTCCACCCAGGATCAGGCGGCTGCCGCTATCGCAGCAACCGGAATTCCAGTATTTGCATGGAAAGGTGAATCCGAGGAAGAATTCTGGTGGTGCATCGAGCAATCCATTTTTGGACCGAACGACTGGCGCCCCAATATGATACTGGATGATGGTGGCGACCTGACCCAGATCATGCACGAAAAATATCCCGAATTACTTAATGATGTGAAAGGTCTGTCGGAAGAAACGACGACCGGCGTCCATCGTCTCTATGAAATGATGAAAGAAGGCAGCCTCAAGGTACCGGCCATCAATGTTAATGACTCCGTTACCAAGTCAAAATTTGACAACCTGTACGGCTGCCGCGAATCTCTGCTCGATGGTATCAAGCGTGCGACTGACGTCATGATCGCAGGCAAAATATGTATTGTCCTGGGTTACGGCGATGTCGGCAAAGGTTGTGCGCAAGCTTTTCGTGGCATGGGCGCCACCACCTGGGTGACTGAAATTGACCCGATATGCGCCTTACAGGCTGCTATGGAAGGTTACCGTGTGGTCGATATGAAAGACGCAGCGGCCCAGGGCGATATTTTTGTCACCACCACGGGTAATGTCAGCGTGATTAACCATTCGCATATGCAGGCAATGAAAGACGAAGCCATCATCTGTAACATTGGCCACTTTGATTCAGAAATTGATATCGCCTCACTGAAGCAATACCAGTGGGAAAATATCAAACCACAGGTTGATCATGTCATCTTCCCTGATGGCAAGCGCCTGATTATTCTGGCTGAGGGGCGGCTCGTCAATCTGGGCTGTGCGACCGGTCACCCGAGCTTTGTCATGTCCGCTTCATTCACCAACCAGGTGATGGCTCAGATAGAATTGTGGCATCACTCGGATAATTACAAGAAAGAAGTTTACGTTTTACCCAAAAATCTCGACGAGAAAGTTGCTCGCCTGCACCTGAAGAAAATCGGCGTTAACCTGACTGAATTAACCAGGGAACAGGCTGAATATATTGGTGTGCCAATCGAAGGGCCTTATAAGGCAGATCAATACAGGTATTAGAAAGGCAGAGCAAAGATAAAAGAGGAAAGAGAAAAGTGAATGCACTTTTTCTCTTTCCTCATATCCAAGCTGTTTTACCCTTTACTCTTTTATCTTTTCTCTTTACTCTGCCTTCCTAATGGACTCACAAAAAAAATACCCCAAAGCATACAGCTTCGAATTTTTCCCTCCCAAAACAGAAAAGGGTGAGAAGAAATTGCAGGCTGTCAGTCTCGAACTAGCCAAGCTGAATCCTTGCTTTTTCTCTGTCACATTTGGTGCTGGCGGTTCAACCCGTGAGAAAACCCTGGCGACTGTCCAGGACATCAAGCAACACACTAGCATCGATGTGGCGCCCCATCTGTCTTGTATTGGCTCCACACTCGACAGCATACGAGAGATTCTAGACACCTACATCAAAAAAGGCATTCGTCACATCGTCGCCCTGCGTGGCGATATGCCATCGGGTATGCATACTGCCGGGAAATTTAGCTTTGCCTATGAATTGGTTGAATTTATACGAGCGGAAACAGGCGATCATTTTTTTATCGAAGTAGCAGCCTACCCTGAATTTCATCCCCAGGCTAAATCAGCACAAGATGATTTATTGAATTTCAAGCACAAGGTCGAAGCTGGAGCCGATGCGGCTTTAACCCAGTACTTCTATAATGCCGATGCCTATTTTAGTTATGTCGACAGTTGTGAGAAGCTAGGCCTGGACCTGCCCATCGTGCCAGGCATTATGCCCATTACCAATCATACTCAACTGGCCCGTTTCTCTGATACCTGCGGGGCTGAAATACCCCGCTGGATACGCAAGCGCCTGGAAGGTTTTGGCGATGACCTTGATTCAATCAAGGCCTTTGGCACAGAGGTAACTACCGAGCTGTGCCGCAAGCTGCTCGATGGTGGCGCACCTGGCCTGCATTTCTATACTATGAATCAGACAGATGCAGTGTTGTCGATCTGGAACAACCTCAAACTGCCCACTGACAAAGCTCAGCGGATGCCCACAGCCTGAAGAAGCTTTGCTTTTTGCTCGTCATTCCGGCGTGTCTCTCACCCTTCGGGTACAGGTGAGCCGGAATCCAGCAGCCTCGAATAACATGGATGCCGGGTCAAGCCCGGCATGACGTTAATGGAATTAATAAGGTACCACCTGCCCATCAAAGGCAACAAAAGCGCCTGTCCCATAATCATCCACATGCGCGATAACGTTGGCCATACCACTGACGGCCTGCTCCACGTCAATCAAACCTGAATGATCTGTCATATCAGTCCTGACCCATCCCGGGTGCAGGGTAATGACACGAACCCCCTTTTCATCAAGATCCATTGCCATAGACTTGGACACGATCACCAGTGCTGCCTTAGCAGCCCGATAAGCATAGCTACCACCGCTGGTATTATCGCCTGACGAACCCATCTTGGAGCTCACATTAGCAATCACACCCCTGGCTTCGATTAGTGATTCTCTGAGCTGCTGAACAACACGCAAGACGCTGACACAATTAACATCAAAAACTTCCATCATAGTCTGTGAAGAAACTGTTTCTAGTGATTGGCCTGCTTCTTTTTTGGGGCCGTATATGCCGGCGTTATTGATCAGAAGATCCAGATGCTTAGGGATTGCACATGCTTCAACAATAAAGCCCGGCTGCTGGTCCTGACTGACGTCCCATTCCAGCAGATGTAAGCGCGTATTTTCTATCTCGTTCAATTCGCCCGGATCCGAGCGGTGACACGCCCAGACATCGCAACCTTGCGCCAGATACTGTTTGGCGAACCCTAGTCCAATACCACGATTTGCTCCTGTGATCAGTACGTTCATTTTAAATATAAATATGTCATAAAGATTTTTATTTGTGTGCCCCCCATGGTACTTTGCGCCCAATTATGGCTTCCAACCTCTGGTTATTGCTATACAAAGAATCAGACAGATAGTCATCAATCCAGTCCGGCATCTGAAATTTAGGTCGAGTATTGACGGCCGAATAGAGATCTTCCTTATGTAATTCAATATCTGAATTAACGCCTAAAAAACTAAACACCTCTCTAAACATTTTTTCCGGTTCTGTTTTAGCTTCATCCAAAAATGCAATGAAGAACTGATCATAATCATAGAAATGCATCCAGTTCTCCAAGCATCTAGAATAATCACTTCTATTATAGAAACCGGGCTTATTTAAATATTCAATCACTTGGTTCTTTGGTGCTTCAAGTATGTGTATACCATTTCTTTTCATGAAGCCCTTTCTCGCATGAGACCAAGCTCGTTGTACGGGATCACGCATAATGAACAATAATTTTATATCCGGCATCCAATTTTGAACTAAAGCAATTGTTTCCTTCTCAAGGATAGCGTAGGCGGGTGTATAATCACCGCAAACTTTTCCCGATATTTTTCCACGAATAAATTTATATCCATATCGTAGCTGGGCTTCAATCTTTTTGGGGAATATCGGGATTTTTTGTCCGTCAAGCTCCTTATCAAAAAAATGAATTTCACGCGTTCTTGGATAGATATCTGGATGTTTATTCAGATTTTTTGAAAACCAGGAGGTCCCTGATCTCATCGCTCCTATACCGATAAAATCGGGCATTAGTCTTGATAATAGTTTTTTTGTCATTCCAGGAACCACCAGCTTAATATCAACAGTTTATATAGAT
>QIGV01000187.1 GCA_003230085.1 Gammaproteobacteria bacterium | reverse complement strand
CGGGGTCTCTCAAGATAGTGATAATAGGGATATCATCTGCCTCTGAAATACCCGTTAGAATCGGAGCATGGCCGGTAAAAAGAATGATGGCTTTCTGTTCGCCTGACGACAACCTACGAAACCTTTTTATGTCTTGTGCATTATTACCAGAAAATACAAAATTTGGTTTTCCACGATACTGCTTTCTAAGGATACTGGAAAAAGTTGAACCTGCTGTTTTAGGAATATGAAGAAATCTTAGTTTATTCATTATTAAATTCTAGACCCGTTTTCTGGCTGTTTTTTTTCCAGGAAAGAAGCTCCCTTGATAACGAACGGCGCAGCAATAATGGAGAAACAGAACGGCGACATCATATAAGCTGATTCGCTGGCTAGGAACAACATAAACATAATAAATGCTCCTGCGGTAAACAGAAACTCCGTCAGCATTCTTCTTATTGCCCAGTAGTACGACCCAAAAATAAACAATGAAAAAGGCAACCCATATACCGCCAGCATCTTGGTTACACCATTAGATGAATAACCACGCTCGTCACCAACTCTTCCCAGGATACCAAATTCCTTGAAATAATCATCATATCCTAGTCCGAATATGTGCTTTCTGAATACTTTGAGATCTGTCTTTGCATCGGCACTACGATTCTGTGCACTGTAGCCAAAATCGTATTCATTAGCGTTAAGATAGGCATCGATCTTCACCACCAACGTAGAATAGAACTGAGCGGAGAGTAAAATAACAACCAGAAAAGACAACCCAAACAGTATGAACTTTTGGGGTCGTCCGAGGAGTTCGCTTCTGATAAAGAACATAACGAGTAATACAATGAATATCATAAAACCAGTCGTCGAAAATGTCGTTATCAAAGTAGTCGTCAGTATTCCAATGTAAATCCACTTTTTCTTTTCCGTAAAACCAACCTTAAAAAAGAATAGAAGGAAAAGCGCAAAGTTGAGAAATATCTGGTAAGCGCCAGGCTCAAAAAAAATGCCATTATTCCGGCTAATATGCCAGGGGAATCGGAAAACATAAAAAAAACCTTCATACCCCATTTCGCCAACAGGGGGTAACCTTCGCACTATTCCATCAAATAAATTAAATCTATCGGTTGCGTAACCGAGCAGGCTTATTGCAGCTAAAAACACGATGAGCTTAAGATAGGTATCAACGAATCTCCTACCCACCGTTTTCACAATCAAGTACGCAAGAACGAGCTTGATCGTCGATGCGATTATAGAGGCCAATGAAAGACTACCCTCTGTATACAGTCTTAGTGCAAGCAGCATACTGGTAAAAACAACTACGTAGAGCAGGAATCTGTCATTGATCTTCCTGTCACTATACAGATACCATACTACAAGGCTGACGAGAAACACCGCTATCAGCGCCTTGTCTCCAAGGAGGTTATACCGCCAGGATCCACTGACAAACAACAACAGGTACACAAGCAAGAAGTCTACATATCTTTTCTGCCTGCTTGGGCTATCGGACATATCTTTGCTTGCTGTTATCAAGAGCTTTGATTAGAACTGATTCAATACGGCACCAACGACGTTTGCCTTGGCTTCACCCATCATGTTCATCAGCTCCTTCGCCTTGTCCATTTTTGACTGCCCACTTCGAGTAACCAGCAACACGCTTCCGGCAACCTCAGCAATTGACCTGACATCGGCCGCGTAAGTAGCTGGTGGCGTATCCAGGATAATAACGTCATAGTATTTTTCAAGTTCGCTCAGGATCAAGGAAAATCTTTCCTGGCTCAGGAGTTCCCCTGGATTTGGCGGAATAGCACCACACCCAAGAACAGAAAGGTGCTGGAAACTGGATATTTGATCGGGCAGGTCATCCATATCTTCGAGCCTGATCCTTCCGGCTAACAACATGGACAGGCCAATTCTACGATTGAAGCGGAATATTTCATGCTGATTGGGCGCGCGAAGATCCGCATCAATCAACAAGGTTGAACGGCCCAGTTGTGAGAAAGCCAAGGCAAGGTTAGCCGCAACATAACTGCGACCTTCACCGTTCTCCGGACTTACAATGGCAAGTGTCTTTCTATCTGTTGAATACCAGTTACTCAGAAGCTGACTACGTATAGAACGAAACTCTTCGGCCTGCTCACCAAAGGGTGAGTACGCCATAACCATATCTTTCGAGAGTCTTTCCTCTGTCCGGTTATAGGTATAACCAAACTGGGTTGACAGTGCCTGCAGAATATCATCCTGGTCAACGAGTTTCAGTTCTATAGCGGCTTCACCGAAATACAGGCCTTTCTCTCGCTGGTAATCAATAATACGCCCGATATCATCAATGTTCAGTTTGCCCAACTCAATCAGAATATCGCCCATACTCTGATTCGCCCATTGAGTTCCGTTAACCAGCAACGCCTTCCGTTCAGCCTGCTCCGCTACGGTTTCCACTCGTGCGTTCTCGATGTATGTCACTTTTTCATCATGCCATGACGACTGATCTTCCTCTGCCACAGGCGTTGCCTTTCTGGCAGCTGGCTCATTATTCAGGTGATCCATCAAGTTTTTTATTTTCATAGCGTTATCTATCCAGATGTGAACTATGCTTTATTCAAATGCCCTAGACAGGGGATTTTCAGTTCGAGCAGCAGGTCTTCTTTGGAATGCACCCTGCGAACAAACAACTCCATCAATATGGCCAGACCAATACCAAACAACAACCCGCCAAATGCTCCAAGTGCCAGGTTTTTAGTCAACAGGGGAGAGGAAGGCTGCCGGGGAATATTAGCTGGATCAACGATGTATACGTTTGTCTGGTTTACCAGACTCTTCATACTGGTTGTGTTGAGTTCCGCCAGTGCTGCATTATAGGTCCTGTTTGCACTTTCGACTTCCCTCTCCAGTATGGCAATCTTGTCATGTTCCTTTTTCAGGTTCAGCACCAGTTGCTTTTGCTCTTCCACTGCGGCTGACAGATCCTCTTCGCGTGCCATTGCCAGTTCAGCGTTATTGTTAATTCCATCGGTAACAGCAGAAATCTCAGCCTGCAATCTCTTGCGAGCCGCACCTAGCTCTGAACTAACACGCTTGTATCTTGGGTGGTTCTTTCCCAGGCTGGCGGAGAGATCAACCCGTTCCCCTTCCAGTTTACGAATTTCACTCTTTATTTTCGCGACAACCGGGTTGCTGAGTATCAGGGAAAAATTAGTCAATGGAAGACCTTTTTCCTGGATCTCTTTCAACTTTCTTTGAGAGAAAACAGCATTTCGCGTGTCCTGTTGCGCTTTTACGAGTTGGCTGGAAAGCTCCCGCAAACGGGCCGACTCCGTATCCATTCGCTGGTCAGATGACACAATCCCTTCTTTTTGTTGATACGCAGTCAATTCCGATTGCGCAGCTTCCAGCTTTGTGCGTAGCGTTTTCAACTGTTCATTGAACCACAGCGAGGTCTTCCGCGCCGGATCTATAATCATATCAAGGTTGGTCGCAATATAGGCATCTGCAAACCGGTTCGCCATAAGCGCTGCTATACGTGGGTTTGTAGAGGAATAAGATATGTCAACGATACGGCTCTTGAGACGCGGTTCGACGGACAGATTGCGGCCAACCATTTGCGCGAACCAGCTATAGGCAGACTTAACCTTGATAATATTCTGTTCACCTGAAGGGCTACCACCCTCTCGCGTTGCCCCGGATTTCTTGTCTGGCGCACCCATTGATTTGATTGCGCCAATCACGTTGTTTTTGGCTTCGTCAAAAACCGTCTTTTCATCATGGACAGAGTCGATAAAACGTTCACGCTCATAATCGGACAGGCTTGCCTCGACTTTCTTCGCTACATTCAAACTCTGGATAACATCCATTTGAGTATAAAGATAGTCATCCGACTCCAGGGTACGGCCCTGACTGTCTATCGGGTTGGCACTCTTGAAATCAAAATTCAGTGAGCTGGTGGCCGTATACATATCCGGCGTTAGCCAGGTCGCGATACTGGCCAAGACCATTCCGGCAATGAAAAAGCCAAGAACCAGCCAGCTGCGTGTACGCAAGATCAGGAAAAGTCTTTCAATACTGATTTCATTGGATGTCATTTAGAAGAGTCGCTCTTTCACATAAAGTACATCATTGGATTTCAAATGATCTGTCAGCTTCACCTTCACTTCTTCGGTTTTACCATCTGCCTTCAGGCGTGTGACTTTCATGCCACTCAGCGAACCGCGTTCAGTCAAGCCACCACCGACCGACAAAGCCTGCATTGCAGTCATACCGCGTTCCAGGCGGTATGATCCCGGTCGTTTCACTTCACCGTGGATATAGAACGTATCCATTTTGGGAACCAGAATAAAATCCCCTTCGGCGACTTTAATATTCTGATCCATGTCACCCGTATAAAACCTTAGCAGGTCAATCTTGTGCTTGACGGGTTTGCCATTTTCATTTTTAACCACGATGATCGTATCTGCTGCATCGGTCTTCAACCCGCCCGCCTGGGCGATCAGGTCAACCACCCGGCTCTCGCCCTGTAGCACATATTCCCCAGGTCTACTGACCTGACCCATGACAGGTATCTTCTGACTGAGGAATTCCTTGACGGCTACCGTAACTTCAGGGAACTTGACGTATCCTCTCTCTTTGAGTAGCCGGGCTATTTTCTGTCCGGCTTCTGCGGGTGTCAGCCCTCCCAGTGCGACAACTCCGAGTAGTGGATAGGTGACCGTTCCATCATCCTGGCTGATTCG
>QIGV01000120.1 GCA_003230085.1 Gammaproteobacteria bacterium | reverse complement strand
TGTGAAGAAGAAGGTTACCTGTATTGGTAGAGGATACCAGAACACCTCGCTGCTTCGCTAAACCAATAATAAATGGCAAAATCTTGGAGTCGAAACCCAACCTTACAGGATCTTCAAGAATAGATGATCCGCCGAATGGCTCTCCCAAATCACCCACAGATGATACACCAATTCCGAACGGTGCAGCAAGAAACCTTGATATCTCTAGCAGGTTTTGTCCGGTAAACTGAACCTCTCCACCCGGAGGTGACGTGCAATCTCCCAACACTCCAGGGAGCGAATAGCAGGATAGTACGACACTATATAGGTTTGGATTCACGTCCACCATTGTCCCAGAGAATAATAGCGAGCCACCAAGAAATACATCAACACGATGGAAGGCGGTTGGCGATAAGGATGATTCGGCTTGATTGTTTGCAGATGAAAATGATGCTTGATGCATACCTGTCACCGACATATTTACAGATACCTCGGTCCACTCACTAAATATGCGCCCGTCAATAACCAATGTAACAGCTAAAGGGTCTGTAGATATCGGCGGTATTGTCTGCATTGACAATTGCGGAGTGATTATTCTGGTGCCTGGGGGTATTGGCTCAGATACTCCGCTGTTTGCCCTAGATAGAAGGTTGGCACTTTCTGCATGACCATAGGCAATGATTGACAGAGCGTCAAATGTTGTGGTATCTACGGAGGATATTAGCGATCTCAAACAAAGTACCTCATAACAAAACCTTTCGGAAGGATTAATATTTCATCGCCACTCATGCTGTTGTTGTTTATTAGAGCATTGAGGTTGTCGTCATCAACTGAGCCGAAAATCTCCGCAGCAAGGTCTATGATTGTGCGTTCACGATCAATAGATATTGACCTTTCTGTGAGCAAATCAAAGCTTCTTACTATCAAGATATTTGTTGCCGCTGATAGGGCTAAGCCAATCTGTCCTGATAGATCACTAACGTCAAGGTTTTCTATATCTGTAGTTGAATTATAACCCTGCTCCCTAAAAACGTCAACCTCGATGGCTAGATCATTAATTGCTATTGATGCTTCAACGGCTTCTGCGCGAGTAATAAATTCGCTATTGACGGCAGACAGTATCGCGCCGACCAAGGCTGATACGGCGAACAACTCCCCTCTTCGGATATCGTTTCCGACATTAGAGAATATTGACCTAACTAAGTTCCTGTAAGCTGTAATCCTATCGGCAAAAAGTGCCGAGGAATTTGCAAGACCCGTGATTAGGTTGGCGGTCTGTGATGCCAAAAGCAGTGGGGTGCCTATAACCAGCGTTAGTCCTGACTGTATGCTGTTTTCCACGCGAGAAAACTCCTCAAGGGTCTCCTCTCCGGCTACATATGTTGATGATATAGCGCTAGACACCTCATCAAATAGGGATTGGTACTCTGAGCGAGAACCAGGATCGAACCCTGTCGAAACCTCTTCTATGGCTAAGGATGATGCAGATAATACTGCGCCTCGACTAGACAGCTCACTGGCCTGAAAATCAATACCAGCAGTTTCAAGTAATTCTATTTCCAGAACTCTTTGGTTTGCGGATGTTTTGAACCTGTCGTTTGCTTTTATTTTACCAGTTGGAACGACGTTTATCGACCCATACAAAGGCGTCTGTAAAATGGCGGTTCCGCGCTCCAAAAGGGCCGCCTCAAAGGCTGCTGAATCAATATCGTAATCTTGACCGCTAAAGAAAACGCGCAAAGGGAGCATACGGCTAGAGTGCCCGAATTGCTGAACCACAGTAACGTTTGCATTTGCGTAGTTATAAGATTTTGTCTGGAGCTCTCTCTCAACAGACATATCTTCATAGTCCAGCGAGAATGTATTACCGGAAGGGGACGTGTAGGCTAGCTGCGCAGTTCTATTTACCCATGTCATAGGATCACAGCCCTCCGCTTCCGGCAATTGTCAAGTTTCCTGAAAATGTATCCGTATCGTCCCTTGACACAATTGCTCCACCGCTTGCACTCACATTAATACCTAGCGTTTGGTTGGTATTGTTATTGAACGTGCGACTCAATCGCTCTGACTGAGTTACAGGGCTAACCACTGGCGGCGGCGTACCGCTGTCCCCGTCGAATAAATTAAATCCTTTTTCTATTACGTTCCTGCTGACAAAATCAACGGCGCCGCCAAGACCAACAACGTCCGTAAGCTTGCTCATATCAAGCGCGAGTAAAGCCTCAATTGCGGTAACAACTCGCCAAACAGCCTCGCCTATGAAGTCCCATGCGCCAACATCTTTAAGCGCACCTGTAAGCTTTCCCCAATTAGACCACAACAGTAAAACTACAAGCGATATGCCAGCTATGGCCGCACCGATAGGATTAGACGCAATCGCTAAAGCGAGAAACCTCATCGCCACAGCAACCTTTGTAATAATGAATGGTAGCATTTTCAATACAAAAGCGAAAGCCTTATATACCTTGACTATGGCAGCCCAGATGATGGTTGATGCAGTGACGACGATACCTATGGCAATTATAGCGGTCTTTAGCACAAATAGCGCTGCTATTACCTTCCCTGTAATAATTGTCCATTTTAAAATAGCACCCCTGTTTTCAGCAAAACCAGCAGTAATTGATTTAAACTTTTCGACTATTAGCGGGGTATTTTTCCGTATTGATCTTGTCACAGATTCTATACTTTCCTTCCAGCCAACTGTTTCCTTGCCAGACTCAAACATAGATATTGCCACATCACTAACTGTAGATATCATCTCTTTAAATGCACCAGAGGTTGTATCACGTATAATTTTTGCAAGCTTTTCTGTATCTCCACCAGAGTCTTTTAATTCGTCGCGCAGACCTCTGATAGATACCGCCCCAGCATCAAGTAGCTTTATTGCAGCCCTTGATCCGCGAATACCAAACAGTTTCGTTAATATTTTCTGCCTCTGTATATTTCCCATGCCCTGGAGTCTCGATTCAAGAGATCCAAGTATATCTATGATCGGAAGCATATTTTTTGATGCGTCTTGGATTGACACGCCAAGACGCTGAAACATTTCGGCATTTTTGTCATCTATTACCCCGTCAAGCATAGATCGTAGAGCTGTTCCAGCAGACGTGCCGTCTATTGCAGCATTACCTAGCGTCCCAGAAAGCGCTGCAAATGTCTCTATGTCTGTGCCTAGAGACTGAAATGTAGCCGATCCCAACCTAATAGTTTCAAACATACTTTCCATTGTTACGTTTGTCTTATTTTGCGTCGCTGCCAATACGTCACTTACCCTAGTCAAGTTTCCTTGTATGATAGCTGAATCTTTTGATGTAAGATTAAACGCGCCAAGGGTTTTTGTACCAATGGTGGCTGCATCACTAAGACTTACTTGTGCTACTGTAGCCAGATCTACAATACCACCCAAAACGGACATCGATTGAGTTGCAGACATACCACTAAGACCGAGCGTGTCAAGAGTCTTCGCTGCGTCTAATGCTGTAAATTCTGTTGTTCTGCCAACAAGTGATGCGGCCTCTCTAAGCTCAATTGCGCCCTTTGTGCCTTTTGCATAGGCATCACCGAATTTGGTTCCGGCTATCGCGAGTTGCAGCTCGAACTTTGATCCAACAACCGTCATTGCGACGATGCCAGCAACGCCAGCAAGAGTCGCCCTTGATATTTGTGAGTTAAAAGCAGAAACTTTGGATGATAACTTGGTAAATGAACCGCGCAGTTTTCTAATGCCTGCGCGTGAGCTGCGTACCATACCCCTGATGGACTTCCTGATACCCTTTACCGGCCCTGATATTTTATCAATGCCATTAAAAATTGCGCTAATAGAAAATTTTGTTGCCATTAATCAATCCTGTGGACCTTTGCCTCTCAACCCTTCTCGAAGCGCATTATAAAACCACCTAATCTCACTGCAAGATATTTCTCGTGGTGATGGAAGGCTTGCAAAATCCATATAAACCTGAGCCATCATGGCCGAGTACACATCAAAAAATAGATTGTCCCCTATTGGCTCATCAACTCCATTGACAACCAGCAAGCAATCCGTTACGCCAAAAAAAGCTTTACCAAATTCAGACATACTTTAACGTCACGCATCTGTAGGCTTGCAAAAAACGATATATTTTTACCTGTCATCGATGCAGCCAAGCCATAAGCGATGGTTACTTCGTCAACGTTTTTGTTGCCCTTTTTTCGACTCATTAGTGATGCGCCATCTGTTTCCGCAAACGTCAGAGTTTCCTCATCTTCTGTCCCTGCCCTCACAATAAGGCAGGGCTCTCCACTCTGATTAATTGTCAATCGACCATTACTCATTGGATGCAGTATACTTTCTTTGATGGCAAGAAATTCATCTAAAGTATCACCTTTTAGAAAATCTTCTCCAGCGATTCCCATCGAATCCAAAAAACGTGCAAACTCTGACTCAAGCACTTCAAGCGACGCAATAGACATTTTATAACCCCTTAGAATTTTACAAATACATTAGAATTCAAACAAAAAATGCTCATGCCATCCTGCTGACTATTTACAGCGGCATCAAACGATCCATGTTTCGACAAAACAACAGGACTCCATTGATCCAAAAGCAAATACAAGAACCCCAATTTTAGCATGAGCTCCCTGTCGCGTCTACTGTCTACTCGAAAAGTTTTCTTGGTGTGATGCCTCATAACAAAAAACCTCCACACTACTACTGCAATACAAGGCGTCCACCCATCAATTCAAGCGATGCGGATGCGCTTTCTGACGAGTTTTCGAT
>QIGV01000125.1 GCA_003230085.1 Gammaproteobacteria bacterium | reverse complement strand
TTTTAAAATCTTTCTGCAGTTTCATCAGTGAGCCCAATAGTTGATTTTTGGTTAGGCCTGAAAAAAACTGTTTTGTTTTTGATAAAATAGACGTTAACGTCATGAGCGCGGTAAATGGTATAATTTTTAAAGTAACGTTACTTTATGCTGATAGCCAGTTTTTTCAAGTATAGACTGTTTTTCTCTGAAATCAGTTTAAACTTTATTTTATCTGCTAATTTAGCGGAATTAATCTTCGTCTTTATGCGTAATATTCAGTGTATTTTAACTGTGATACACTGAAACCATTATTGGGCTTTTAAGGGCAATGTGATGACACTAAAAAATAAGGTAGCGATAGTTACTGGTAGTACAGCTGGAATTGGAGGGGAAATAGCAACAACATTTGCTGAAAATGGAGCCAAAGTTGTTGTGACAAGTCGCGATATTGGACGCGCTCAATGTAAAGTTGCAGAAATAGAGGAGAATGGAGGCGAAGGTTTGGCTGTTACATGCTGCCTAGAGTCATCTTCGCAGATGCAATCATTAGTCGATGTAGTCATAGATACTTATGGTCGATTGGATATTTTAGTAAACAATGCGATCAGCCTCCCAACATTACCTCCATCACCTTTACAAGATCTAACTTATGAACAACTGGGCGCGGGCATCAATACGAACCTGACAAATGTAGTAGCGCTTACCTGCAAAGCCTATCCTTACCTGAAAAAAAATGACGGAAGCATCTTAAATATCGGCTCTGTTATGGTTAATCAACATATGCTTGGCGTTCCTCCCCTGTACACCATTGTCAAAGGAGCCATCAGCCAGATGACAAAAGTGCTAGCCTATGAATGGGCACCTAATGTTAAGGTTAATCAAATTAACCCCGGTTTTACACGCACAGCTGCTTATAAAGAAATGGGCATACCAGATGCCGAGGCCGATACTTTTTTTGAGGCTTTTCGACAATTCCACCCATTAGGCAAAATTGGGCATCCTCAAGATATAGCCTCTGTAGCCGCTTTTTTGGTATCTGAGCAGGCTACGTGGATTACAGGAATGGAGATGAATATCGATGGTGGGTATTCAATTAACGGCAGATCACTTTAACGAGTGTCGCATATATTTGTTAAAAGAGCTGCTCACAACACCATTAGGTTAACCAATAAGCTATTAATTAACTTTATTATCCTGGGGAGATTCATTCGATACACATTACCCAACGTCCTTCGAAAACGGCGGGGAATAGACACCAAGAGATTAAACGTTTTGGCATTTGATTTCCGCCGACGGTTAATTTCTTGGCTCCGACTCCCACAGCCCTCGCAAGAACCAATACTTCATACAACCCTCAATCACCGTATGTGCTCCCACGCTAGAATGCAGAGGTGAGAAAACTGTCGATCACACATATGTTGATAATCCATAGCGGGCTTTAATTATTCCTTATCAGGCACAGGCCGGAAAGTAACCCCTCGGTACTCTATGTCATCACAACGCAGAGGAAGAAATGTTTCGGCAGGTTTGTCGTATGCCTCTGAATAACAGGCGGCGACTCCAGCGGTGACAAGCCCCCATGTTACCCGGCATATTTGCTTCCTATTCCATTGCTGATCTCGCAGAAAGGCAACAATAAACGTCGCAAGATTCATGCTTTCCTCATACTCCTTCAGCATATGTTGATCGATTTCACGAGCAAGACACATATAGCTTTCCCACCCAAAACCGAGTTCTTCTGTAACCATATTCATAATAGGTATACGTTCGTCACCTGTTGCCAAAGGACGCCCATATCCTGGAATGATGGGCTTTGTTCCCGGTCGTCTGCACTGACCCTCAACGATTCCTTTAACATCAATACCGCCCTGATGTTGTTGCATGGCGTGTGATAAGAAATCATACGAAGCAGGCAAGGTGCCTGACCCATACATTCGGGAGTCCGATGCATAAATACCTGCCGTGATGCCGGAAATAGGCGATGACCTCATAGTACCTGCGAGCACCCCAATCTGGTTACACCATATTCTTGAGTCTGGAAAACTCATGCAGCCGTAAATTGCTTCCACCCATTTGGCAAGACGCTGCTCCGGCATTTTCCCGGTAATATTTAATATAAGTATTTCAAACCAGGATACCTTTCCGACCAGTTCATCCAGCAATGAATACCCGTGGGTTGTGATGTCTTCACCAATTTTCCAGCCACCGATACGTGTACGTATTTTTCCGCGCTGGTTATCCCAGGGTTTATACTTGTCATTGCTCACTGTTTTATCGTTATAAACATAATTATCCGGGAGAAATGATGTGAGTTTACAGGCTGGCTGCCGTTACCAGATTATAACCATGCCTTGATATGTCTATGGCCTGATTTTTTACACCTCTTGCTGTTACGCTGATTTGCAGTGAAGTGTAACTCAGGTATATTTGCTCATGGGGTGCTTTTATCAGGTCTACATGAAAGATAAAGTATTCGCTGATCAAGCAGTTTTCCATTGTGTAGGTCATATATTCAACGGGTTTATCTGCTCCGGTTCTCACAAGATGGAGCGTCGCCCGCTTGCCTTCACTGCCTGCGACAGATACTTTGAACAGTGCCGGTGTTGATGCGTCAGAGAATTTTTCAATATATACCATGCTTAATTCGAGGAGTGCATTTTCACGGTTTGCCATTGCTCCCGGTTCCATGCTTATTTTTCGGGATACATTAAATTTGAAGCATTTAAGAGCTATCATGCCTTCGTAATCAAGATAAATTGCCATAGCTTTCTGTCTCTGATCTGTATTTTTAATCGCCTTTTGCAACAGTTGGTGCGACAAGCCAAGTTATAGCCTGTCAGTGTCATCAACCCATCCAGCAATTCATCCTGTTCAATCAGTTCGAGTTCCATACCTGTTCGCTAATTTTTTATTTTCCGGCTCTCATAGTTTTTTATGGGGATTCATACCACCAATGTCTCTGAAAAACGTTGGGGTTCGCAAGCTCACCACCAACCTACAGCATGTCGTTATTTGTTAATTTAGGGTATTTCGTGGCTGAAGTGGATAGCGTGCTAAAAACGGTATTTTGCCGTTGCATAATATGATCTTCCTGGCATGGGGTAATCACCCGGCACAAGGGGGCTGACTTCTGATGGGCTGGGCTCATAAACGTCCGTATCAAATAGATTAGATATTCTCACCGTAATGTCCCAGTGGTCTGCAATGTCCGTTTTCCGGATGGCAAGATCAACTATCGTATAGTCGTCAATTTCGGCACGGATGTCATTATAGGCTCGGGCGCGCTGCATTACGCGAGTAACCTGGGTATTCAGGTTCCAGCCGGGCAGAAAACGCCAGTCGGCCTTTATATAAAACTGCTGTTGCGGTGAGTCCGGTGCATCACTGTTGTTGGTTTTGTCTCTGGACTTTTGGTAGGCGTAGTTGGCAAGAATATCCAGTGTATAGGTGGCTGACCATTGCATTTCAAACTCAAAACCGCTGCCTTCCTGTTGGCCCACATTTTGCGCTTTAGACACATCGCCATCAGCAACATAGACGATTTGATCATCAATTTCATAGGCGAAAATACTGGCAGCATATCGTTGGTCAAATGTGTACTGGTAATCCATGGCAAGCTCCAGTGTCTTGATGTTTTCCGGCTTGAGGTTTTCGTTACCCTGTCGAATCGGGTTGTTCTGGATATAGAGTTCTTGGAATGAGGGTGCGCGGAAGGCCTGCCCATATAGTAGTTTGGTGCTAAGACTATAGCTGGGGTGCCAGATCAGGGCAGCACGCGGATTAAAAGTATTACCAAAATCCGAATAGCGGTCATATCGTATGCCGACTGTCAAATCCCAGTCTGCTGCCAGATACCATTCATCCTGCACGGACAAATAATAAATAGTCCGATCTTGATCAGGTGCATAGATATAGTCAGTGCCGCTGACATTCGTGAGCCTTCCATCGACCGTTCCTTCTGTACCATCAATGACGCCAGGGCCAAAGTTTTTTGCTTCCTTTCCTTGTAGCTCAGCATAAAAGGCACCGGCAGCAAATCGTAGGCGACGGTTCTCCAGTCCTGTCCAGAATACTGCCGCATCCGCACGATAGTGCTGTTCATAAATTTCAGGGTTACCAATCATGCCATCTGTAAAAGTAATCGTCGCAGGTGCTCCAGGGGTCAGATTCAGGCTGCCATCGTTACCAATTGGGAGTCGGGTTCCTCGCGGAAACAAAACTTGCTCTGTAACATTGGTGATATCCATAAAGCTGATTTTTGACTCAAAGTCAAAATCGGGCGCAATACTGTCATCTTTGTAGCTGGCATCGATGAGCCAATTATTGACGTCAGCGTAGCCATCTGCGTCGAGCGCCTGGGCAAGCCCCGGACCTACGCCAAGATCTTTTTGCCGCCAGTTCCAGGCACGCAGCTGCCATTTATCCCAGCTGAATTCCAGCCTGGCATCTAGTCTTTTTGTCCGGGTATCCAGCGAGCCGGGAGCCAGGGAAGCGTTGGTCCCCTCCGCATTATCCCAAAACGTCTGCCCATCTGCGTCAATCATCCGGCCATCATCACCGTCTGTTCCTGAATATTGCATGGAAAAAGCAATATCGAGACCATCATATGTTTTTCCATGCAAAATTGCGGTTTGCACGGTGCCAAACGAGCCTGCGGTGGCAGAGATACTGGTGCCGTCCATTTCTGCTGCGGATTTGGTGATGACATTGATCACACCTGCAAATGCATCTGCACCATAAACGGCGGACCCCGGTCCACGGATGATTTCCACCCGCGCAATATCGGCAATGGGCA
>QIGV01000067.1 GCA_003230085.1 Gammaproteobacteria bacterium | reverse complement strand
AAGGCGATCCTGACGTGGCTCCATTAGACCGATCCCAGGGTGGCTCCAATAGGGCGATCCCGGTATGGCTCCAATGAGGTGATCATTGACAATTTGCAGAGCGCTACGGGCGTGGGACAATTTACTGCTCTGGTGATCCGATGGCAAGGCGGTGCCTGCGTGTGGTTTCTGTCAGGAAGATTGGACTGATGACGATGTGGGCGTCATGGTTGAATCGGCGGCCACCATCATGGTACGCAATATGGGTTCAGAAAACTCACGTGAGTTTTCTCAGGATTCCGAAACGACACCCGGTGAGTCCGTTGTCTCCTCTGATGAGGAGCCTGATGTCATTGCACAGTCACGTGAAGCTCCGACCAAAAAACATGTGCGGTCGGATGATAGGACGTCACATCGTCTAGAGTTACGGCGTAAAGGTGCGTTTCGGACGGAAATACTTCGGACTCAAAAGACATTGGCGACCCGCAACTTTCACAAAAGCTGCGAATGACCAATTCCAATAACCTGCGGTTTAAATGTGCTGCCTTTTCTAACGATAGCAACCGAAAGGACCATACCTTGAGTCAACCGCAAAACCAACAGTTTTTGCGACTGGAGAAAGACTGCTTTGAGCCCAGAGCCGACGTGGAGGAGTTTTAGAAAATCAAGGGAATGTGGTTTACAGATATCTCTCCATCCGCAATAGTGTTTTGTGAGCCGCGCTGGTCAATACAGCCTGAATTTTATTACCTGACTCAATAACCGAAAGTGTTTGTCAAGAGAAAAAATCGTGAGATTATTTGCTTTGGCGTTTTGCGCAATAATCAGAACAGGAATGCCCACCCCGTTAGCACCACTTCTCAAACACTTTATTTGAAATTCCATAATTTCATTCCAATTTATTTGCATCGGGGTTCTATGTATTTCCTGAAGTAGTTTGATGACTTTTATTTGCCTTTTCATTTTAAGATAGGGTATTAGCTCAGCAAGAATCAGGTCATTGGTTACAACTATATTTTCATCAATAAAGGCATCCAGGTCTGACGAATTATTACCCTTTCTGAAATAGTCAATCCATACAGATGTATCAACCAGAACACCTGTCATTTACGGTCTCGAATTTCATCCAAATTCATATCCAAATCAATTTTCCCTTTGTATTTTTTCAGGTCGTGAATTTTTGATTTTCTTATCAATTCCTTCAGAGCGAGCACAATGACTCCTGTTTTAGTATCTGTATGGGTTATCTCCATTGCTTCGTCCAGCAGATTCTCTGGTAAATCAAGTGTAGTTCTCATAGTTGCCTCCTGATGTGATGCATACGATTGTAGTATGCTATGCATATGCCTTCAAGAGGCGAACGCTATGCTCATTGGTCGACCGAAGGGGTATTTATTTTGTGTAACATGGAGGTTATCTGCGGCATCTAATCGCGTTTCAGATCCGAATTTGGCCGCCGATACTGCATTGTAGTATAATGTAGTTTAGTGGTATGGAGTATGGTGATGGGTGTGACCAGTGTTCGATTAACAGATGAGCTTCAGGATCGACTTGAACAGACAGCCGAGAGACTTCGGCGCTCCAAAGGCTGGGTGATATCCGAGGCCTTGGGCGAATTTGTGGCGCGGGAAGAACGTCAGCTCGAACGGCTTGAAAGATCACGAAAGGCGTTGGGTGAGCTCGACTCCGGTCATACCGTCGTTGGTGATGAGGTGATGGATTGGCTGTCCACTTGGGGGACTGATCAGGAAACAACCTCTCCCGGTTCGTGAAACTGCAATTTACGCAGCGGTCCGTTCAGGATCTCGTGCGACTCAGGGAATTCATCGAGGAGAAAAATCCGCTTGCGGCTCAGCGGATCAGTCAGCGGTTGATTCGAAGCATCGACGCTCTGCTGAAGCAGCCCTCATTGGGTCATGTACTCGAAGCGGAACCCGAGGTGCTGGAATGGGTGGCAAAGGACTACGTGGTGCACTACATCGTCCGGGATGGAGTGTTGACGGTGCTGCAGATCTGGCACGGGAAAGAGAGCCGATGATGAGTGGTTCAGATGAGCGCCAGCCAACTGCCACTTAATCAATGGCATGGGGCCACTGGCGATGCCACACATCGCTGATGCCATCCTCGATCGACATCTGCACAACTCGCGTCGCCTCACTCTCAAGCATTGATACGGAATACCCGTTTTTCTGACCTCAAGCAGTGGGATATCTGCGAAAATTGCACAATGACGTACCCGCCGATAAAGTGGAAGGTGCGAAGCTTGAATGGTTGGAGACCGATGTGGCCCAAACATTGTTACGCAAGAACAGATGGACACGCGCGATGAGGTTGTTGAATCGTGGATCGCAGACTACGGGCAAAAGCGGATTCAGCGACTTGAAAACTCCTGACTCTCAATTGTGCTCAGTACGCGTACTACCAATTGTCGCTACCACTTGAATCGCGTTTTTCGTATCAGAAACGCGATTTAAGCGTAGTTTTTGGAGTGTATATGGCGACTTTTACTTTTATTTCAGGCAGTTATCTTGGTTCGACCCCGGGCACTGTACTTGATTGAGCTCCAGTAAATTGTCTAGACGGCTTGCAGGATTTATCGGTGTCATGATTCTTCTGATGGCGCCTTATTTTCTACTATTTTTTATTCCGCTGCATTATCTTCATTTTTTTTTTGTCGAAGACGGGATTGTTGAGTGGGTCAGTTTTTTTGCATGGCTGATTGCAGCAGTACTTTACACCAGGTACGGATGTGCCGCGCTACGTCATGGCCGTGGTTTTAGATCGTTCTGGGCTCTCGGTCTTGTACTCATAACGCTTGTTGCTGCCGGCGAGGAAATCAGCTGGGGCCAACGAGTCTTGGGCTACAGCACACCGGAAGCCATTGAATCTGTCAACCTGCAGTCGGAAATGAACCTGCACAATCTCAAGTGGCTAGATGTTCGCAGTGAAAGCGGAGAGCGTAAAACTGGACTGTCACGCTGGTTGACCTTTAACCGATTAGGTACCTTTCTGTGGCTGAGTTATCTTGTGTTTCTTCCCGTTGGCTACATTTTCAATTATCAATTCAGGCGTGCCTGCAATACGCTGGAATTACCTGTCCTGACGCTTAACATCGCAGTGCTCGCTGTGGTCAGCTACCTGATTTTTGCAGCCCTGAATGAAGTGCGATTTCTGAGTCCCGGTCGTACACTGGCGTCTCCACTCAATGAATACAAAGAGACTGTAGTTGCAGTTCTGTTTTTATGGGGTGCATGGAATCTAGGCAGGGACGAATCCAGGCCGAGGGCCTGATCAGACAAAGAAGCAAACAGTTCATCACGCCATCTACCGCACGGATTCCCGGGGGTGAGCGGTCACGTTTTTCGCCCGAATTGGGGCGAATACTATCCGTCACAACCCGTCACCTTTATCTGACTAGAGGGTTCTTGGCGCCCAAATGATTATCGCCGTGCCCAACAGGCAGACCGTTCCGCCGACAATGTCCCAGCGGTCTGGTTGAGCGTCCTCGATCAGCCACAGCCAGCCAAGGGATGCCACAATATATATCCCTCCGTAACTGGCATAAGTGCGACCGGCGAACAGACTGTCAACGCGGGTCAGCAGTATTGCGAACGCGATCAGGCACAAGGTTCCGGGAATCGCCCAGAGCGCAGACTTGTCAAGCCGAAGCCAGTACCAGAATGCAAAGCAGCCTGCAATCTCGGCGATCGCGGCAACTATAAAATAGATCGGTGAAAACACTCAACCTGTCCAGCTTGAAGGCCCGTGGCTACACATGTACAGCGGCAAGCACTGGGGTAATCGACTGGAGCAGCACGATTATTGGTTGATATAGCTTTCCAACTGGGATATCACGTGTTTTTGTTCTTCGACGACCGACCTCACGAGATCTTGCATCGACAGTACACCCACGAGTTTGCCCTGCTGCAGCACAGGCAGGTGACGGAAGCCTTTCTCTGTCATTAGTGCCATGCAAGCCTCTATCGTGTGGTCTGGTTGCACGGACAGGACCTTGTCAGACATGATTTCACGCACTTTCGTTGTTTTGGAGGAGCGATCCATCAGTATGACGCTTCGTGCATAGTCGCGCTCGGACAATATCCCTGCAATTTCACTGTCCTCAACCACCATCAGTGCGCCAATCTTTTTTTCCGCCATCAGCACAAGTGCCTCAAAAACCGATTGGTCGGGTGAAACAGACCAGACGGTGTCACCTTTTACAGCGAGTAGATCTTTAACAGTTCGCATAATAATTCACCCTCTGATCAGTCACTGTAAGCATCTGCCGGACAGATTTTTCTCGCTTTGGAATGGATTACGGTTACCAGGCCAGGACAGACTCAGGTGGCGCTGGAGCATTGGTATCCGTCGAGGGTATCATTTTACATCCACTTCTGCAGCTGACAAGAGAATATCGGCCTGAGACGCAGGTGTTGCACTACACTGGCCCGAATCAGGATCGCTAACCTGATTTACGTGCCCGGCGGCGAGCGTTGCGGCTGCGGCGGACGCTGCACTTGTCTGTCGCAGATGTCACCGGCTGCGGGAGTTTGACGACCTTGCCAAGCTCTGTATATGCGGCAGTCCTGTGCGGGAATGCCATGGCATCTACAAAGTGCTCCTGAAATCGCGGTTCAATGGCAGTTTCAATTTTTTCGACACGTTGTACCACCGCTTCAATCTCACGCCGGGAGTCAACGTTCATCAGTGCGATGCGTGCGCCGGTGCCGGCAGCGTTACCGGCTGATGCAACGTTAGCAAGATCGCAATCGGGGATCAGTCCCAGCACCATCGCATATTTGACATCGATGTGGCTGCCGA